>JBIJDE010000358.1:0-5362 GCA_044344305.1 Armatimonadota bacterium | reverse complement strand
GCAGCAGTGAAAATAAATGCTTTTAACCCAACAAATCAAACTGTTACTTTGAATGTGCTGGCACAACTGGAAGAATGGAGAGGTAAGACTGCTGAAGAGATATTAAAGAAAGAACAAATACTGACAATTGAACCCGGAAAATCTGCAGAGTTTGCGATAAATGAAAAATTACCGCGTGAAATAGGGAAAAACAAAGGTGGTTTATATTTCCGTGTGACCCAGGGTGATAAAGAATTGTATCGTTATTACGCTTATTTTGAGTTGGGATATCCGGAAAATTGGGTAAAATATACTCCTTCAAAAGAAGCGTTCCCGTTAAGCGGAACATTTAACCCGGTCCGTAATAATTTTTTAATCACTGCTGATGCCTATTATCTTGATAAGCCGGAAATGGTGAAACAGGTACGTTATACCGTCACCCGTGAAGGCGAAAGCAAAGCCGTTATCAGCGGCACCATAACTAAAGCCAGTTATAAATCTTATACCAGTTTATTGCAGATGCCGACATTGCCAGAAGGCACTTACAATGTTGAAGCATTCATGGATTTAAGTGACGGTAAATCATTGGGGCCGGTAAAAACCAAGTTTAAAAAACTTGATGAATCGAAAGAGTTCGTGGCATGGTGGAATAACAAAATAGGAAATATAGAACGGGTAATTCCCCCCTTCACCGCGATAAAACGAAAGGGACAACAGGTTAATTTATGGGGACGCCAATATACATTGAACGCGTTGGGAATGCCGAAAGAAATTTTGTCGAATGGTAAAGCCATATCCGCGTCTGCTGCCAGAATAGTGGCAGTTATCGGCGGTAAAGAAAAAGTTATATCATTAAGCGGAAAATTGAAGTTTACTGAAGAAACCGCCTGGCGTCTTGGATTTACAGGAAAGGCATCCGGTGCCGGATTGCTGTTCACCGCGAATGGTACTATAGAACAAGATGGACTTGTGCAGGTTAATTTAACCTATGCACCTGCCGGTAAGATGGCTGTTAATGTAGATGCGTTGCGATTGGAATTTCCGCTTTCCAACAAAGACGCCGAAACAATGAATTGTATGGGCCCGGGTGGCAACTTTGCATCGTTAGCCGCACAGATACTTCCCACTGATAAAAAAGGGATGCTTTGGAACACTCTGGAACTTGGTCGTGGCGGTACCGGTATGACAGTTGGTTCATTTTATCCGGATGTGTGGATTGGTAATGAACAACGTGGTTTTTTATGGTGGGGTGACAGCGACAAAGGATGGGTACCGGATGATGATGTGCCTGCACATGAAATATGGCGCGTTGGCAACGAGGTGGTGTTGCGGAACAATATCATCGGCAAACCATACCAATTAACAGAACCGCGCACCCTGGCATTTACCTATAATGCCACCCCATTCAAACCATTCCCCAAAGGTTGGCGCGCCACTATTAATGCGGAAGATGGCACCTTTAGCGGACCACACAAACAATATACCGATACCAAAACCGGACAAAAATATGATGGTACCCAATGGTTGTCAGCACCGGCATTACCAAAAGATTGGGAACGGGTATGGGGAGAATTTAAAATACAGGCAGATGCGAAGGTGAAAGCAACGCAACCGTTTGACCCACTACGGGCAAGACGAACCGCCTGGGTACATAATTCATTGGCACTAATGGGTTACGGCGACCGGTCCAGCGACTGGAATCTGGAGCGTTATTTCTCCCCGGAATGGGATGAACATACACTGGGTGAATCAGAACGAAATTATTTCCTGTGGCTGGCAGACCGGGCATTTACTGAAGGTGGTTTGCGGTCAATATATTGGGATATTTTCTTTATAAAGGCATGGGATGGTGTGCAAAATGGCATGGCATACACCTTGCCGGATGGCCGGTTACAACCAACTTACAATGGTTTGAATATGAGAAGATTAGTAATGCGGCTAAACTCGCTGCAGGAAGAGAAAGGGCTTTCTCCCGGTGGGTTATCGGCGCATTCATCCAACTGTTTCCCATTGGTGGCATACCCCTGGGTAGGTGCCGGTCTGGATGGTGAGTGGGCATTCATGACAGACGCGTCACCGCGCGACTGGGTCGATAATTACACGGCAGATCGTATGCGCGCTTTAAACACCCCGCAAAATTATGGTTTGCCAATGACATGGATGAGCATAAACTGGATTACCGAACCGGTGAAACGCGGTCGTGTCTGGCGCGGTTTTTATGACTGGGCACGTTTTCACGACTGCAATTGGTATGGTTGGGACGGTTACGGACCCGGACAGAAACTGCTGGACTGGGGACTTAATGATGAACGTCTGCAGTATGTGCCGCATTGGCGCAATACCGCAATCACCTGTGATGATAAGGATGTATTGGTAGCATATTGGCAATTGCCGGGACGTGTAATGGTGATGGCGTTTAATTATGATGGGAAAGTGGTGAAAGACCCAGTATTGAATATAGATTATGCCAAATTAGGTATGACAACTAAAACGACCATATCAACATTGTCTGAATTGCGCGGAATAGATACCCAGAACGGACAAGCAACAGGCGCAGACCCGGTTCCGGTACTTGATGTTGCAAACGGTAAAATTTCTATTACATTATTACAACCCCATACCGCGCGTTATTTCGGCATTCGAGTTGATGAATCCGCACTGATATCAGCAATTCAGAAAGATTTTGAAACTATTGGGAATGGCGCGAAACTGACAGATGCGATGGGTGACTGGGGTCTGATAAATAAGGACACAAAATTCCTGCGGGATGATAAGGTAATTGATGTGAAATCACTGGCGACCGGCATTAAAATATTTATGTGGCAATTACCTGACCGCGTGTTACTGGCGGTCGTAAATACCGAAAAGAAAGACGCGACCGCAACGCTTGATATCGATCTCGACAAACTTGGTTTAACACCGAAACTTCCCTGGCAGGAGTTCCTGCGGGTGCGCGATTTTACAGGCGGAAACTCTAACCTTGATTTTTATAACAAAAAATTGACTGTTGGCAGCATTAAACCCGGCACAGTGAAAATAGTCGGCATTCGGAGATATTAATTTACCACAAAAAATACAATCCTTCCTGTTAAGTTTGCAGGAAGGATTGTATTTGTGGCTAATATGTTTAACAGGATTATGTTATTACCAGTGCAGAAATATATTTCTGCATCACTGAAAAACGAGATAAACTATGACAATTCAGGAACCTGCCCGGTCTATTGATGTTGTGGCATCCGCGGATGTAATTATTTGCGGCGGCGGTCCTGCCGGTGTGGGTGCCGCTCTTGCGTCCGCACGCAACGGCATGCGGACTATATTGATTGAAAACCAGTTTTGTCTGGGCGGCATGGCTACTGCCGGCATGGTTAACCGGCTTGGTCCATATCATAATCAACAGGATATTATTCTTGGCGGTATACCGTGGGAAATATTAAGAACGCTGATTAACCGCGGTTTAGCGCAGGAACCAATTATCTGCGAACCAGATAATTGGATGGATTACTGGCTTGTATTTGACCCGGAAGGGATGAAAATACTGCTTGATGAATTACTACTTGATGCCGGAGTACAAATTTTCTTCAACACCATGGTTGCGGCACCTATCGTCAACAACAACAAAATTGACGGGGTAATCATAGAAAGCAAATCCGGACGTCAGGCGATACTGGGGAAAATAATCATCGACGCGACCGGCGACGGTGATATCGCGGCACGCGCCGGCGCGCCTTTTGATATTGGCCGTGATGGCGATAATCTGCTACAACCTGTAACCCTATTCTTTAAATGCCTTAACATGAATTGGCCGAAGGCACACGCTTATGGCAGTGAGAATTACGCGGCACTTGTTGAAATTGCAAAAAAAGAAAATGGAAATGACTTTATATTAACCGGAACAGACAGCTATCTGCATCCTGAAGAGACATATTTCAATTGCCTGCACGAATATAATGTTGACGGCACAAAAGTAACTGATATATCAAAAGCAATAACTGAACTGCGAAAAAAAATGTGGAAAAACACCGAGATTTTACACCGTTATGTGCCGGGATGTGAAAATGTCAGCCTTAGTACATCCGCGTCATCTATCGGTATCCGCGAAACCCGCAGATTTAAAGGAGCATACCAATTAACAATTGATGATGTGCTAAACGGCCGGCAATTTGATGACCAGACATACCGGTATGCCTGCTTTGTTGATATACATGAACCAGAACCCGGCAAAAAATCAAAATACAGCGACCGTTCGCTGAAACCCGGCATGTCATACGGTATACCATACCGATGCCTGCTGCCCAAAACAATCGACAATCTGCTCATCGCCGGGCGCTGCTTTTCCGCGACACATGAGGCCCTGGCATCCGCCAGAATGATGCCATCATGCATGGCAATGGGAGAAGCCGCCGGCACCGCGGCAGCAATATCAATAAAGGAAAATCAAATGCCGGGAGATATAAATGTGAAGGATTTACAAAAACAATTACGGCGACAGGGAGTTATGATTTAGAATATTGAAAAAGGAAAAATAGATACAATAAGGTTTTGCAAAAGCCTTTTTAAAACTGAATTTTATTCAGGGAAATATTTCCCTGTTACAAGGAATAATTATGAATCAATATGTTATCAAAAATGAAGATGGCGCAAAATTGCAGGTTAGCAATGCCGGACTACAAGAGTTTACAAATCCCGGTTTTGGATTATCCATGCACTGGGGTTTATACTCGCTGATTGGACGTTGTGAGTGGGCGCTTCACATAGAATCTATTCCGCATGACAAATATTTTGCGATGATGAATAGCTTTAACCCCAGTCGTTTCAACGCGGATGAATGGGCTGATTTAATGCTGGAGTCCGGACAGAAGTTCCTGTTAATTACCAGTAAGCACCATGACGGTTTTTGCATGTGGGATACAGCGTTAACCGACAAAAAGATTACCAATACCCCATTTGGCCGTGACGTTATAGCTGAATTATCAAAATCGCTAAATGACCGCGGGTTAAAACTACATTTCTATTATTCGCTGATGGATTGGACACATCCGGCATACCGCACTGACTGGCCGGCATACCTTGAATACTTAAATGGTCAGCTAACCGAATTACTGACAAATTATGGCAAAATAAACGGGATTTTATTTGATGGATTTTGGCCACGATTTGAATTAGATTCTGGTAGCGCGTATTTTAAAGAAGCCGATTCATATAATTTTGCCGGTATCTACGATTTAATTCACCGGTTACAACCGGATGCCGTGGTGACAAATAACCACCATATGCTGCCAATAGAAGGTGAGGATTATCAGGTTTGGGAGTTGGACATGCCGGGTGAAAATACCTTCGGCTTTAATTGTCCGGAAATAGGCAATAAAACCAAAGCTGTCTG
>JBIJDE010000357.1:0-5367 GCA_044344305.1 Armatimonadota bacterium | reverse complement strand
TCCCACGCCTGAAACTCAATTTCCCATATCGGCACAGAACCTGCAGGCTCGCGACATTCAAGTGCCGCAATCATATCATTGCGCTTGCTCATATTATTCTCCCAAAGTTATAACTGTAATTTTCTTCATATAATTTCTTTTACCTGTTTAATACAATAGAAGGTTTTGTGTGTGGGAAAATTGTCTAAATTATTTCTCAAATGGAACAATATCGCGTATAGCATCAGTCAATTGTTGGGCTGTTGGCAGACTACCTTTAAACTCAACTGGCAAGTTAGTTTGGAGTTGATATTCAGCTACACCAATAGGATTGTTTTTTGTTCTTAACGCAAATTCAACTTCTACATCATCTTTTTCAGCACAGAGAATGATACCTATAGATGCCTGATCATCTTTTCCACGCTCTTTCTCATTTAACAGGTTAAGGTAAAAATCCATCTTTCCTGCATGTTCCGGTTCAAAAGAGCCTATTTTAAGTTCGAAAGCCACCAAAGCCTTCAGAAAACGATGATAAAACAATAAATCCACAAAATATTCTTTTGTCCCCAGAATAAGACGATGTTGGCGGCCTATGAAACAAAAGCCATATCCCAGTTCAAGAATAAACTGTTGTAAACGCGATATAAGCCTGTCTTCTAAATCACGTTCTTTAATAGCTTCATTGATACCGAGAAACTCCAAATTATACCGGCTTTTCATCATTTCATCTGCCTGTATTGCTAAATCTTCTGTTAATACAGATGGGAAATTATGAGTTTTCTTCTCTACTAAAGCTCGTTCGTATGCACCTGCTTTTATCTGATTAAGTAATACATCGCGCGACCAGCCAAATTGTGAAACAGCCTTAATATAGTATAAACGCGAAGCGTAATCAGTAATTTTCCCTAACATTAACACATGGTGTCCCCAGGGAACTGATGCTGCCATTTCTCGCGCAAGTTGTGCGAGAAATTCAGGATTTGAAGTATCCCCTTGATCAGTAGTAATTTCTTGCACAACTTGTGCAAGAAATTCAGGAGACGTATGTATTAAGAAAAAATGCTTCATTCTCCAAAGATTATTTGCTGAAAACCCTCGAATTTGAGGAAACTCCATACGCAAGTCCGCAGCAAGTCGTTCCACTACCGATTTTCCCCATCCAGTTTTTTCCTGCTTTTCTACAATTTCACGTCCTATATCCCAATAAAGCAACACTAATTCGCGACTTACGGCGCGAATAGCGGCAATTCTTGAATGCCTTATACGTTCCTTCAATTCTGAAAGAAAATTCTGATAATCTGAATGTATAAATAGATTATTCATTTATAACTACCTGTTTATCCATTTTGTAGATTTTCCCGTTGTCATGTTTACTAATTATGGCAAATTCGCCTTAATTAAATCTGGATTATGCACTTTTTACCAAATACCAAGGAATTCAACAGTGTTTCTATTACAAAGCCAATCATAAATAAAAAAGTCACCATCTTTGGCTTTCAACATATCTGTGAGAGAAATATAATTTTTACCATTTATGCTATTTTACTTTTTATATCATTCTTTTTCAATAGTAAACTCCCTTCTGTAATTACTCAGTTTTGTCAGACTCAATTTATTATTTAATAAAATGATATTGATATCATTATCAGCAAAGGGGACTGGCTTGAATACTGTAATTAAAGATAAACTTACAATCAAGTAAAAACACAGTATTCGTACCTGTACCCGTGTGTAAAATAAACAAAAGCTCAACTACCGGGTACAGGTAGCGCATCATGGTTCTGCTTATCATTGTAAATAGGCTAAATTTTCATGATGCAAGCCAGTCCCCTTATTCCACAAATACTTCTTTAATACGCAATATATTTAGATTTAATAAAGTTCTTTATTTATTTAATATTTTAAAACTTACGAAACTGAGTAGTTATAAATAACTGTCATAAATATCTTGACTACCTACCATCTTTAGTTCAATATTAACACAATCATATTGGGATACCAAAGGAATAATTGTATGCGTATATTTTTACTTTATTTTTGCCTGTTTTTGTTGTGTGCTGGCATATTACCGATTAGCGCGGCTAACTGGCCGGGTTGGCGGGGAGATGGGTCGGGGATTTCCGTTGAGAAGAATCTTCCTGTTTCGTGGTCTGCCACTGAGAATGTGGTTTGGAAGTCGGCACTACCGGGCGAAGGCAACTCGTCGCCGGTAATATGGGGTGATAAAATCGTCCTATCCACATCTTTGGATGGTGGTAAAAAGCGATTGGTGATGATGCTGAACGTGTTGGACGGCGCGATTGTGTGGCAAAAAGAGTTTGCTGCTGATAGAACACCGGCTACGGATAGTAAAAATGGCTATGCTTCCCCCACCCCGGTGACTGATGGAAAATTTATATATGTATTTTTTGATTCACCCGGTATGGTTGCGCTGGATATGGCAGGAAATCTATTGTGGACTCGCGATCTGGGACCGTTCAAAAACTCCTATAACCAGGCAAGTTCGCCGGTTCTTTATAAAAATCTATTGATTGAAAATTGTGATCAGGACGCGAATAGCTTTATCGTTGCTTTAGATACTGCGACCGGTGTTGAAAAATGGCGCACCCCGCGACAAACACCGCGACAATTCGCTACTCCAATTATAATCACCGCTGGCGGTCAAGACCAGATAGTGGTGAATGGCGGTACGGTGATATCTTACGACCCGGCAACGGGAAAAGAACTCTGGCGATGCAAAGGCATGATATCAAACCTTTCCCCCAGCGCGGTTTTTGCCAATGGACTGGTATACGTTACCTCTGGACGAAACGGGCCGTCACTGGCGATTGACCCTACTGGACGTGGCGATATCTCGGATACTCACATACGTCTGCGAGCCACCACTGGCGGGCCGTATGTACCATCACCGTTGATTTATCCATACCTGCTGCTGCCTGGCGATAACGGAGCATTACAGGCACTTACTAATACCGGCAAGTTATTGATAGAAACCCGGTTACCCGGACATTTCACCGCGTCACCGATTGCTGGGGATGGCAAAATATATTGGCCAAATGAAAAAGGCGATGTCTATGTGCTGGATGCATCTGGTCTGACAAAAAAAGTACCGACATTCCCAATATTATCAATGAACAGCATGGGGGAAAAGTGCCTGGCATCACCCGCAATCGCAGATGGTAAATTATATATCAGAACCGAGAAAAGCCTGTTTTGCATCGCTGGTAAGGGAAAAGCAAAACCGGTGAGCCTGATAAAAACAAAGTCTACATTTGAAGAGTTGGAAAAACTATTCAGAAGCCATCCCGCCGCGTTAGGTGATGATGTAGATATACGCCTGGAAGTAGTAGAAACTCTGGCGACAGTCACAGACCCGCGGGCATTGCCTTTGTTGTTGGAAGCGGCACAAAAAGACCCGCATTGGGATGTCAGCGAGGCGGCGGTGAAGTCACTGGTACAGCAGGGGAAACCCGCTATTCCACAAATGCTAACACTAATCAGCACCGGCGAGGCATGGCGGCCATACCTGAAAATTGCCCCGGCAGTGGCTCTGGGGAAACTTGGACAGGCAGAAGCGATACCAGTGCTACAAAAAGCCGCGACATCTGGCGATCCAATCGTACGCGCGGAATGTATAATCGCAGTGGGTCGTATTATTGCCGTAAATGTCAAAGAAATACCTGCAATGCTGCCGGTATTGTTGAGTTGGATAACTGATAAAGAAAGTCTGGTACGCGAGGCGGCGGCGAAAGCATTAACCACTATCGCCGGCAAACCTGGTGCGGACACAGCATTGATAACTCCAAAATTACTGGATGCATTAGCGGATAAAAACCCTATAGTGGTAAACGCAACCCGCGAAGCATTAACCGCGTACAAAGTACCGAAAGAGATGATTATGAAAGATGAATTACTTTATGGCGAACAGCGGAAGTCGTCTACCGTCCGCCAGCTAAAAGCCGGACCTATCAGCTTAAAGTTTCAGGATGGCGAATTGCGCTACCTTGTTGCTGGCAACAGGGAAATAATGCGCAGAATATATTTTGCTGTTCGCGATTCACGTTGGGATACGGTGATGCCGGAATTCAGCGTAATCAATATCGACCAACAGGAGAATAGTTTCATCATTAAGTTAACCGCCACCGCGAAAAATGATATTGCTGACTATGACTGGACCGGCGAGATAACCGGCACTGCGGATGGGAAAATTACTTTTAAAATAAATGGTAAATCGAACATGGATTTCAACACACCCCGTATCGGGTTATGTATGTTACTTGGCACAGATGCGCTGATGGGTAAAGATTATGAACTGGTGGATGACAAAGGCATTGTAAAACCGGGAACATTCCCAGTGAATGTAAAGAACGATCTACTGGCTAATCTAAACAGTTTTCGCACCCTGCGATATACTACTAAAGATGGAATGACAGTATCAGCCAGTCTGACAGATGGATTATTTGGCATGGAAGACCAGCGCAATTTCGGCGATTCATCATATAAAGCGATGAGTGGATTGCCGTACAAATACCCTAATGTAATGAAAAATGAAAAAGGTACTCAGACATTTGTACTTGATGTTGCTAACCCGTCACCAACGGTTACATTAGTTTGGCCACATATTAATATCGGTGAAATAATGCCGGACACTAAATTGCCAAAATTATTGCCACCTACAGTACCGCCAACGAAAAACTCTTTTATGACTTATAATCGTGACGCGAAAAAGTTTACCGACACCGCCCAGTTAGTAATACCATATTGCCCGGCATTGCATATGCCTGATGAAGATACCTATATGGAAAATATCCCGACCATTGTCGATTGGACAACTTCATTGCGCGCCGCATTACCAAAGGCAACCTTCCGCGTTGACCCGATAACCATGAACTCGCCATATCTGCGTCCGGGTCCTGATGCGCGCAATAAAGGCATATTCGGTGCCGCATGGTCTGCCAGAGTAATTAAATACCTGGCAAAGGCCGGTGTACAGGAAGCCTCAGTCTCATCCACCCAAGCATACGCCGCCATAATCCAAAAACGCCTCGGTTCACTGGCCGGCGCACAAATGCTGAACGTCTCCATTAATCAAAATACACCAGCAACAATAGATGCCTTAGCGGCAAAGGTAAATGGTAAAAAACTCGTCTGGCTGATTAACCTTACCGACCAGCCACAACAAATAACCATAACAAATCTAAAATCAACCCTTTCTGCAACCAGCACCAGCATTAACGAAAACACAAAACTTGGCATACCGCTACCAATTCAAACACTACCGATTAACAAAGGCGAAATCACTGTAAAGTTAAGCGCGTTTGCGGTGGTCGAGTTGACGATTTGAATGACAAATGGCAAATTAATTAAAAATGCAAAATTAAAAATTAA
>JBIJDE010000583.1:0-3045 GCA_044344305.1 Armatimonadota bacterium | reverse complement strand
ACTTACATTAAATAGAATTAAAACTGTATTTAAAGAACAGTCTTGGGTTGAATCACGTGAGGAGATATTATCATCTCAGCGTGAAGTCGCTCCCCTATTCTCTCTACTTAGGGCAGGAATGGCATACTGGGATGAATTAGTTGGATTCGGCGAATCTCGCCTGGCAGTAATGGAAAACCTGGTTGTTGAAGCTGTTGAGCGCGAATTAAAGCTGGTTAAAGCCCACTTGCGCGCAAACCTTCCTATCTTAGCAAATATTTCGTCTGTTGCACCTTTCATCGGTCTATTCGGAACTGTTATTGGTATTATCCAAACCTTCGATACAATTGCAAAAAAAGGAAACATGGGACAAGATATCATTGCATCAGGTATTGCAGACGCCCTTATTGCTACAGCTATGGGTCTTTTCGCTGCTATTCCGGCTGTTATCGCATATAACTTTTTTACAGAAAAAATCAACCTGCTTGTAACTATGCTTGAAGAAGCAGCCTTAGAAAATATTTACTTCATGGTTCAACGTGATCTTCAAGAAGGCACATGGGACGACGATAAAAATGAGTAGCATACGGCGACGACGTAGCATAACGGTTGATGAACAAGACGATTCTATTGCAGAAATCAATATTATTCCTCTTGTAGATGTCGTATTGGTGTTGCTCATCATCTTTATGGTAACAACGATTTTCGCTCAAAATAACAATTCAGATATTAAATTGCCCAAAGGTAGCCGGGCTGATCAAATGAAACAACCACCTGTTGAAATCACAATCGCAGTGGATAAGAAAGCCAAGATTTTTGTTAACGGTATTCCAACTAAGATCGATGATGTTCGCATGAGAATTAATTCATTGAAGAGTAAAGATACACGCGGCAGCTTATTAGTGGTGCGCGGAGATAAAGATGTACTTTATGGTGAAATTATTCCCGTTTTAGATCAAATCGGTCAAAGTGGTGTAAAAATGACGCTGGCCCTGGAGCCGCAGGAAAAGAAAAAATAAATTATGCATGGTTCACACGGTAGTTCAGACGAGTCAATAGCGCATATCAACATCATCCCGTTAGTAGACGTGGTGCTGGTATTGCTCATCATATTTATGGTTACTGCAGTATTCCAAATGGATGCGGCGATGAAAGTTAATCTACCAAAAGGTTCATCAAATAGAGAATCTTCTGGTACTCCGCCGAAGGAAATTACAGTTAAAATTAATAAAGCTAAACTAATAACTGTAAATGGAAATGTTGTAAAAATCGAAACCATTGCATCAACAGTGAAAACTATCTATGCGAAAAATAACCATAGTTTTGTTGTTTTGCGCGGGTCACCCAAGGTTAAATATGGTGATGTTGTTCCTATTTTAGATGAACTTTCATCTACTGATTTACCGGTCTCCCTCGCATTGGCGGATGAATAATATATGTCAATAACCACATTATTAGCATTTTTACAACTTTACGCAACTGTCATCATCGTTGGTGTTGGACTGCTGGCTATTGTCGTCTTCCTTTTCACACAAAATAAACTGCTTTTCTTTTCGCTTATTAGCGCTGTAGCATTGCATGTAGTATTAATTATCGGTGTCTTTATAGCTGGAACAATGATAAAAGCACCTCCCCCTGTTGAAAAAAGAGTTAATGTAACTATTGTTAAAGAACCAGAAAAAAAACCAGAACCAGAAAAAAAACCAGAACCTAAAAAATTAGATATACCTTTGGGGCAGTTAAAACCATCAAAAGCAAAGAAAATGCCTAAAGGTGCAAAAATAAATAATGCCAAGCCGCCACCTGCACGAATTATCGTTTCTGATGCAGCCGCAGAAGATGCTATGATAACATCAATGTATGATAACCCGATATCAAATGACCCAAATGATAATATAAATACGCGAGAAATTCGTGATGATTTTACTAACTATCAAAGTAGTGGTACACCCGATGGTGAAGGCAGCGGAGAAGTGCCAGCCGGATTCCCCAATGGTACCGCTGGTGGGCGTGTTTATTTTATATCATTAAAATGGGGTGGAGCTAATAGCGGATGGCGCGCTAACAGTGAAGGTTTAGTTAGATTATTATCATTCGTTAATCAAATAGTACCATGTCAAAAAGATACATGGCCGATGACTGCTGCTGATATTCGAGCTAAATATACTTCGAAAAATCAAGTACCATCATTTCTTTATATATTTTGTGACGAATCTTTTTCATTAAGCAGCGTAGATGCGACTGTTTTACGAGATTACATCAACAAAGGCGGTTTTCTATTTATGGATAGCCGCGATGAGTCTATAAAAGATAAAGTTTCACGCGAATTAGAGAAGGTTACATCTGGTAAGCTCTCGCCAATCTCTAATGGAAATCCAATTAATGCATTTCTTTTCAAATTAAGCAATCCTGGTGTTGGACTAAACCCGGGTGCAAAAAACTATGGCGTTTCACGTAATGGAAGATTAGTGGTATTTTATACCCCTGGTAATTTTTCCTATGTTTATGCTAACTACAAAGCCACAGAAGATGAATATTTCAAAGCTCAATACCAAATGGGTGCTAATGTAATTATGTATGCAATTAGAAAAGGTGATAACAGCGGCGTCACTAAGATGGCTGGTGCAAGAGCTACATTAACCCAATCAGTAATTGATAAAATAACAGGTGGTGGAGAAAAACCAGTGGCAGCAGCTACAGGGACAGGAGAAGCACCTACAGAGTCTGTAAAAGTTAAACCAAAGCCATCAGACACCCCTGGCGGTACCCCTCCTGGAGATGACCCTGAAGAAATTAATATTGAATAAAGGCAGGTATACCATGAAACTATTATACATTTTACTGGCAATTCTATTTCTTGTTGTAGCACCTGCATTTGCTCAAGACGATGACGATGATAATGGCGGTGGTGGTGGAAAATTAGATGCCAATCTTCAATGGAAATTAGTTTGCAATGCCTGGGATAAACGACAATATGATGATGCCGCCAGCCAAGCAATTAATTTTTCAATCGCTAACCCTGACCATGGTTCGGCACCTGACGCTTGGTGGCGCGCTTATTTAGTT
>JBIJDE010000355.1:0-5399 GCA_044344305.1 Armatimonadota bacterium | reverse complement strand
TAAATAAATAAATAAATAAATAAATAAATAAACAAATAAATAAATAATGAAGGAAGATGCTTTATATGACATCCCAAAAACCACGTTCAATGTCATTTCTTTCAAAACTATTTCGTTTTGTAGAATCTGATGATATACGGGAACTTATCCGCCATCTGGTACGTGCAGTACGCGGTATAGTCACAGCTGGTGAGCCAATCACAGAATTGACCTACAGTGATGCCATCGCGTATTTCGTCAATGATCGCCCTGATAATCTGCGTATCGTCAAAGGTGCAGTGCTATTGATACCAAAGCGTCCTATGATGCAGGTTTATTTTCTTTTCTTGGACGAACAAAACATACCATTATGCAATGAAGGAGGAATTATGTATGGGCGTGCTTTGCAAGTCGTGAGTTTGGACAATGAACTCCAAGAAGCTTTCGGTGGAACTGAACTGTTGATTCTTGAATAGGAGGATATTATGCCTATAGATATAATTATTGGATTGGGTATTAAGGCGTTAATCGGTGCTATTGTCGTTACCGCTATCGTTGCCATACTTAGTTTCAATATGATTGTGGACTGGTTTCGCGATCGCACTACGCTGAAGGAGCAAGACAAGCAACACATTGCCTTCACCCTGCAGGAACACCTGAGCAACGGAAATGTCAAGACGGTGCAGGGAATTTTCAATACGCGTAATAAAACTTTAATAGATTCCAAGGGGTATGAGTCGCGTGATGTAGACCCCGAACTTGCCGAAATCCATCGCGGTGAAGAACTCGTGATTTATCAATAGGAGGTAAATATGGTTTGGTGGTTATTGCCAGCAATTTTAATAGGCTTTATTGGTATTGCAACAATTGCGTTGCTGACCTGGGATACAATCATGGACTATATTAGTAGCGTGAAGTATCAAGTACCCAATGCTAAAGTTGCTGAAATAGTGAAAGAGCGTATAGCATCAGGTCGCGTGCGGATTTATGTAGGAGTGTTTGCGCCGAAATTCTTAGGACTAGGTGAAAAGCCTGTTGCGCATAAGGTATACGATGAGGTTGAAGAATTAGACCATACTGCAATGCAAAACACCACATTTGGTCAACCAATGAGGATCAAGTTATGACCCAGCAATCATCACGTCCTCTTCTCGTAATTGAAGGAATACCTAATCATGTAGCTGCCAGTGATGCCGCTGTTCTACGCTCTCGACTATTGCGTCATGTGGAAATCCTTCGTGATACTGCTGATATCAACGACATCGGCATTTGGATAGGTACTACTTCGAGTTTGTCCAGTGAAAAACCAAAATCAGAAAAGGCATCACCAAATGGCAATACTTCTCGTCAAACTGATGAGCCATCGGTTGAGCAACGGGCTGAGCGTTATGTAGCAACCGAACCTATGTGGGATTTGAATGCCTTAATCGTGCCACAGTCGGTGAAAGATGAACTGCTTCTTGCTATTGAGACAATCCAACTTGAACCTTTGGTTTTTGATAAATGGGGATTGCGTGCCATTGAGCCGTTCCCTCGATCAGCGCTAAATTTTCATGGTTCGCCTGGCACAGGTAAAACTCTTGCCGCACATGGAGTCGCCTCTGAACTTGGAACTAAGATTTTAGTAGCCAGCTATGCTCAAATAGAAAGTATGTACCACGGTGAAGGGCCTAAGAATGTGGAAGCCATCTTTCATGCCGCACAGCGTGACAGCGCAGTTCTCTTCATCGATGAAGCTGACTCGCTGCTATCTCGACGACTAACGAATGTCACTCAAGGATCAGAGCAGGCTATTAACTCTATGCGTAGCCAACTGCTCATATGCTTGGAGAAATATCGTGGAGTAGTGATATTTGCTACAAATCTGGTTTCCAACTACGATTCGGCATTTGAGACGCGTGTTCGTCATGTCCACTTTCCCTTACCAGACGCAATCGCTCGTGAAGCAATATGGCGAAAACATATTCCTGACACTTTGCCGTTAGCAGATGACGTGGATTTCACAGCATTAGCTCATAAGGAAGACGAATTCTGCGGACGTGATATCAAAAACGTAGTTGTGAACGCGGCGCTTCAGAGCGCACGTCAGGAGGATACTTGTCTTTGCCAGGCGTCGTTTCTTGATGCAATTCGACGAATTGTGGATGCACGCAAGGCATTACGAAAACCGGAAAGCAACCCTGTCAAAGATGATTCGGATGAAAATCGCATCCGACAGGCTGTCCATGCGTCAGAAACTAATGTAGATAATAGTACGTCTATAACCGCAGTCTCAGATTGTTCTGTTTTACAGGAGAACTAATCGATATGTTCTTAATAATCTTTATTTTCGCTCCACTCGTATATCATGTAGAGATTCTGAAAAAAGAACTTAATAGCTGTTCTGGTGCTGGTTGCATTTTTGGATGTTTGTGTTCAATGTTTGGAGTTTATCCCACGGTTGCAATGTGGATGAACGGTATTATAACACAATTCATTATTGATGGTGGATGTATATTACTTGGGGTTAGCACAGGTTACGAAAACCTTTCCTATTTCCTCATTGTTGTAATTCACCTTTATTATACGTATTTATACTATCGCGATTTCAAATGAGGTTTCTGGGACTAAAATATACTAATCCATCTATTGAACGTATTTCTTCACTCGGTATTTATACTAACGCAAATCATGTCAATCATGTTAATCATGTCGAAAAAACCGAAAACTTTTTCAATTTATTTTGGATTTAGTCATTACTGCCGTTCAAAACGCATGCCGTCAAGGTAGATATTGCCGTTGCCGATGAATAGGGGCCAGGCCCTCATGATGGTGCCGTTGTACCCACCGCCGCAGTCGCCGCGTTTCACGGTAACCTGCGTCCATTCACCTATTATCAGCATTGATTTTAATGAAGTTATCTGCGGTTTAATATCATATACTATCTGTTCTTTCCATTCACCGGCGCCAAGTGGACTGGCCCCCATTTATTGGAGACTTCGTTAGTAGTATAATCTAAGTGAGGTGTATAGTGCAACGAAATAATTACAGTTTTCGTATATAGAATTTTCTTATAAATATAATATAGGATTAACGAGTTATCAGAATACTCACTTGTTATATAAAATCAACCAGTTTTCCTCTTGCCGACCTTAATAACGAAGCACCACTCAAAAGTTCTTACTATAGTAACACTCGGTCTACCAGATTTTATAAAAACCCGCAATAATTTTATTGCGGGTTTTTTATTGTAACAACTTACCAAAGATTAGATTATAAAGTTATATTTATACATTCATCTAAAACTACTTGAGCAGAATGAGCTATTTCAATAGTTGTTACCATATCTAAAATATTATTATTAAATACAGGAAATGATTGGTCCAATATCGCTATAGTCATGTGTTTACCATTACCAAAACGTGTTGGACGTTTTACTGCAATGTCATGTTTAGAGCAAATTGAAGTAATAATGTCTGACCATTTATTACGAATTATTCTTCGAGTTTCAGCATCTTTCATAGTATCAGCAACACAAATTTTGAAACAGAAACAATCTTCTTCTAATTGTAAATAAAGATGATAATTCCAATTGATGGCTTTAGTATCATGCCAATAAAAACAAAAAAAGCCACCTGTGGGATTGGCAACATAATCCCAACGTTTTTCTAATTCCCTTACATCTAATTTCAAATCACTCTGCAATTGTTTATAAAAACCTTGCCATGAAAAAGGATTCCATTCTGATAAAGGTAGACTTTTATAACTATAAAATTTTTCATTTAGATTATGAAGGTATTCCTTATATTCTAAAAAAATACAATTGGTATTATTATACATATTTAAAATCGTTAAAAAGTCTTCTCTGGAAAATAATTTATAACCAGCATCTTCAACATCGGTGTAATCACTTTGCTCGTGTGTTTGAAAATATATAGGAATTATCTTGTCAATAGTAATATCTTTTTTTAGATGTTCGATATATCTTATAAGCTGATTACTATGTTCTTTGCTACCTTTTTTATCTTCAATAATAATAACAAATTCATCATTTATTACGCAAAGTATATCTATATAGTTACTTTGTTTCTTAACTTCAACATTTGTAATAATTGGTAGTTGTTTACCGTGAATGTCAAAGAATTTTTTAATAAGTTCTTGACCACATTTATGCAAATTTTGATCAATAACATTGTGTTTTGGGTCAGCCAATTGAAGCAACCATGATATGATTGCATCTTGTGACAGTTCTTTTGAGGCATAATCAAACAAATTAGGTTTATTCATGTTATTTTCCTTATTAGTTATTTACTTGCTTATATAATTTTTAATAAGCTATTTTGGTATTGTCAAATTTATATTATTAAAATGTCTTGCCATTCTTCCTTATATAAATTTCCCACCGACGTGGTTTCCTCTGTAAACGATTAACTATATGATTTTTTGTCCAATACTGTCAATATTATGAGTAGTTATTTATTTATTTTTCTCTTCAATCTTTTCATCATCACCACAATCAATAACAACTGTTATTCCTGCTAATTCTGACAGGAAATATTTTTGTGTGGCTATACCGGAATGTCGTTCCAGTAATTTTATTATTTCAGCTTGTTTAAAGTAACGTGCTATATAGAATACATCATTACCGGCTGTTGTTTTGGTCGTCCAATCAGACCCTGCATCAAGTAGCAATTGAACAACATCAATATAACCATCTCGTGCCGCTGCCATAAGTGCTGTTAAGCCATTCTGTTCTTGTGATTCAAGGTTTGCGCCGGCATCAATTAACATTTTTGCGCATTGGAGTTTGCCATCCTGTGCGGCAATAATTAATGGAGTAAATCCATTCTGGAATTGACAATTGACATCAGCACCTTTGGAAATAAGATAGGGTATAAAATCACTTCTGTTTAGCATGACAGATAGAATGAGTGGGGTTATGCCATTTTCATCATCAATAGCATTCACTTCAGCACCCATCTCAATAGCCCAATCAGCCATAGATGTATCACCTAATTTGATTGCAAGCATAAGTTCTTGTTGCCCGGTATTCATAATTAGCCTTCCTTATTCATAAAGATAATCGCATAATAAGTCCCATAAAAATCTTCCTTCAAAATTAATGAATCAAGATCTGGAAACAATCTATTGACGGTATCCTGTATATTTTCGAAATTATCAGCTACTTTTATATAAGTATCAGAATATAAAATTTTAGCAATAACATTTACCGCACTTGTTTCTCTGCAGTGATTTTCATAAGGAGTTTCTGATTCAATAAATTCTGCTCCTAAATCTTTTGCCAATATCATCATTTCATTTTTCCATTTATCTGATATATGTTCATCAAACCATCTCCATGCACCATAAAAAGCCACATGGTCGCATAATGGAAAAGGGCTTTCATGACTGGTATTATCACCATGATATTCATTTTCATT
>JBIJDE010000354.1:0-5400 GCA_044344305.1 Armatimonadota bacterium | reverse complement strand
ATACAAAAAAGAAAGTTTATCCTAAAATTTAATAAGCCGGTGTTTTTTATAGAACGTGCCGCTAAATTTATACCGGGGGTCAGGCAAGATGCCTGCGGTCCAATAATGAAAAAAACAAATTTTTCAGTTTTAATCTATTCTTAATCTTTTATTAACCTTTTCTTGAAATTTGGGATTGATTAATAGGGAATAAACAATTATGATAATAGAAGAAAACATTATCGAGGCGGTCAAAGACCTTCCCTGACAATCAATGTAGATGGCAAAATGATATTCTCTAATTCAAATTTTTGACTGGTGATTTGTTTTAATATTAATTCACCAGCAGTTTTGCCAACATCAAATAAAGGCAAACGGATAGTTGATATATTATATGAATTACTTATCTCAGGGATTCTAAGGTTATCATCAAAACCTATCACACTGCAATCCTCGGGGATTTTAATTCCGCTTTTCAAACATTCGTGTATTAGAAGATTTGCATATAGATCATTCGGAGTAATTATTGCTGTAATATCGGTATTTTTGCGTAATAAGGTGATGCAAGATTTAGGATCTTTATTAAAATCATTAAATGAAAATTTAACTAAAGTTTTTTCAGGATTTAATCCTGATTCTATGCACGCATCACGGCAACCTTTTAAACGATTTACATGAATTGTAGAATTGTCATTAAAAAAATGACATATCTTTTTATGACCAAGTTCAATTAAATGATTACAGGCTTGTTTACCAGCAATATAATCATCAATACCAATAAAAGAAGTATCCGGTAACGAATTATAAACAGAGATTATCGGGTGATTTGAAAAACCTTTGTGTTGTTGTAATTGTAATAATAAATCATGTGAATTATCAGGTGAATAAATTATCGCACCATCAACATCTCCATGGTCAATTGCTCGTGGTAACAAATTATTTTTCGTATCAGATATTGAGTAAATTAAAATACCATATCGATTTGGTTGTAGTACAGATAATAATCCGTGATAAAACAAGGAAAAATATGTGCTTTGGTAGATTTCTTCAGGAAAAAATAGTGCGATTAAATATCCCGGCGCTTTTTGTCCCTGACGACGCAACCCCATTCTCCGTGCCGCCTGATTGCTTGATAGGTCGTAACCCATTTCTTCAGCAATTTTCAGGACATTATTGCGTTTATCATCACTGACATGCTTATTATCGCCAGACAACGCCCAACGAACAGCCGCAACAGAAAGACCACACGCTTGTGCCAAATCTTTAAGTGTAGGATCACCATCTTTTTTACTATGAATATTTTGATCATTTGTCATTTAATTATCAACCTATCTATTAATTAATACTTTTACAATTCCAAATAATCCATTTAGTTTACTTTTATAAATCATTATTACACAATATAATTAACTCGTAAAATTAAACCATAGGTTTTAATCGGTTTGATTGGTAGTAATAAATATATTACTAAATTAATTTAGTATATTATAGAACTACATGATTTTATTTGTCAATAAAAAATTATAGTTTCAAGTATTTTAATATGGAGTTCTGGAGGAAATATAAACATTTATATTTTTTTACCGTAAATTATTTATGATATAAATGTTTAATAATAGGCTGATTCACTAAATAAATTTAAATTAACTTTAAAACGATGGAATCTATATTAAAGAATAATCAATTCTTATTCAAATCGACAGAACCACAATCAATTCTTTTTTACATGAGAAAGCCTTGATCAACTGTTCCTGTTTGAATCCTAAGAATTATTGGTAACCATTCAAACTTGTCAGTTTTCAGCCAAAATTCTAAAAACAAAAAAATATGAAAAAAAACAAAATTTTTCAGTTTTAATCTATTCTTAATCTTTTGTTAACCTTTTCTTGAAATTTGGGGTTGATTAATAGGGAATAAACAATTATGATAATGGCAGAAAACATTATCGGGGCGGTCAAAGACCTTCCCGGACAAAAATCTTAAAGGAGAACGAATATGCGTTCACAGAAAAAGGGTTTCACCCTCATCGAACTGCTGGTAGTAATTGCGATTATCGCAATTTTGGCCAGTATCCTCTTCCCGATCTTTGCTAAGGCTCGCGCTAAAGCACGTCAGACCACTTGTACATCCAACCTTCGCCAACTGTCGATGGCTGTTACCATGTACTGTCAAGACAACAAAAATCGCCTGCCAGGCATCTACAAACGCCAGGCTGACGGATCAGTATCATCCACCTATACCGGATGGGCTGGCGACGTTATCACCTACGTTAAGGGCGGAACCGATGTTACCACCCCGAGCGAAATGATGTTCTGCCCAGAAACCCTGAGCGACATCGAAATGCCAATCAGCTATGGTTTCAATGGTTGTCTGTTAAAGACTGATGGAACCGGCGTTAACGAAGCCGCAATCAAACAGCCAACCCAAGTTGGTATTCTTTGCGACGTAACACCTGGCGTTCCAATGCCTGCCATTACCGGCACCGGCGCTGCTGCCATTTATGGTGGTGGTGGTATCGTTGGCGGTTTCTCCATGCTTTTCAGTGGAACAGCAATAGACACTACTAAAATGGGTTCAAAATTAGCTGCGACTCCAGTAGGCCGCCACATGGGCAGCGTTGTTATCGGTTATGCTGACGGTCATGCATCATCTGTTCCTGATATCAACACCTTCAACGTGAAAGACTCCCTCAGTGGCGTAGTTCGCGCATTCTACATGTGTCCTGCTCTCGGACTGGTAGACAATCCTGCCGCCGGCCTGGGTGGAACATCTGACAATCCTTTCAGCACAATTACTGCTGCAGCAGCAGGAAAAACTTACACCGTTATCGGTGGAGATCCTGTAACCCGTCCTATCCTGATGGCTGCTTGCGAAGTTGGCAAAAAAATGATGTCCAGCTTCACCTACAGCGATGATGGCTTTAACGGTTCATTAAATACAGATGTACGTCCTACCGATTATATCGAAGGCGCTATTTCTAATTCTGCAACAGCACCTACGTTTGCTCTTAATCCTACATTCCCACCAATAGCAAATGCAAATGTTCCTGCTTCAACAACAGGTATCGCTATCGGTATTGATGCAATGGTTGTTGTAGTTAACAAGAATTGCGCAATCAAGCCAATCGCTGGCAGCACCATTGACCTGACCAAGTACTCATTCTCCCGCTCAGGCGGAACTGGCAAATGGCGCAAAATTAACCTGACTGATTTACAGGTAATTCTTAATTCAGACGGTTATGGCGTTCTTAATAACGTATTAGGCGCAGGCGTTCCTCCATCAATTATGCCATCTGGTACCATTGCTTCTACCCATGACTGGCAGTTGTATGTTCAGGGCAAAACTGATGGATCCCGAGCAGCTATGATAGCAGCTGCTCCTACAGCTACAACCAGTGCTTCAGCTTGCGGTTTTAACACTACAGATCCACTTGTACCTGCTTTTATAAAAGATGGCGGTTATACAGGTCAGGCAAGTTATGTTGTTAGAGTTAGTAATGACTTAACTGGAGTCAGTGACGCTGATACCTTCCGTGGAACATATTGCGCGAATGATATCGACATCGTTGACAAAGTTGCCAACGACACCCTGGGCATTGGTATCGTTTCAGCCGCTTATGCTGACACGAAGAAAGTTGACATTATTGCTATCAGCATCAATGGCACCGCAGAACAGACAGCAACATTCCCATCAACAAACGTTCGTCAGGATCCGGGTGTTTATCCGCAGTCCTGTACATGGCCTTTCCGTCGTTACCTGTATGCATTCCGTGGCGCATCAGGTGCAACACCAACAGGTACAGCCAGTGAAGCTGTTACAACCTTCTGCTTTAGCACATATAGAGCAGCATTCAAAAATGGCCCCTTGTACAAGGCTTCTTTCTGGATACCATCAAATGCTACAACACCATGGTAAACATTTTTAATTAATAATTAAAAATTAGCGTCCTCGGTAGAGATACCGGGGACGTTTTTTTGTATGTAGAATAGATATGAATTATTGGATGTTGAGGGTGTAGAATTGGAATGAAAGAATGTGGTCGTCGTAGAGACGCAAGATTTTGCGTCTCTACAATCGGCACAATCTTTAAATGATATACAGTTTCGTGTTCTGGGGAAGGCGCGAAAATCGCTCCCTTCTTGCTGTGTGGAAAGGGACACTTCGATAAACTCAGGAAATATATATAAGGATGAGGATTGTTCCTTGGGTTACTCATTATTTCGCCACTTTGTGGCTAATAAACTAATGACAATTTTTACAGTAAAGTTGTGACATTTCAAAAAGTATGTTATGAAATCTTGATATTTTCTAAATTTTAATTTGATTGTTAACGGCCTAATTGCTGATGAGCTTAATTATATATTGTCAAAACAACATAAAAATCACCTCCTCACCCCTTTAAAAAAAGATTATATGCAAAGATAATTTTACTTAAATCAATTACAGGGCTTTCGCTTTACAAGGGAAATCTTCTTGAAAATAGTCGCTTCGACAGGCTCAGCGACCGGTCACTGAGGCTGTCGAAGCGACCTTTAAGCGAAAGCCCTGAATTATATATGCAATGCAATTATTTTATTCTGACAACACCAATGATAAACCGTAATTCTAATTATAAAATGCAAAATTGACAAAACTAATTTTTATAGTTAAATTTAGTCATATAATTTGTTTGAGTACTTCTTAAACAGGGAAAATAGAGCTAAAAAATATAAGTTTAGTCAACCGATTGAAAACACAAGTTTTTATGAGTTAATTAAATTGCGTGATAATGATTTATAAAAGTTGTAACTAAAAGGATTATTTGGAATTGTAAAAGTATTAAATAATAGATAGGTTGATAATTAAATGACAAATAATCAAAACATTAATATTAAAAAAGATGGTGAACCTACACTTAAAGATTTGGCACAAGCGTGTGGTCTTTCTGTTGCGGCTGTTCGTTGGGCGTTGTCTGGCGATAATAAACACGTCAGTGATGATAAGCGTAATAATGTCCTGAAAATTGCTGAAGAAATGGGTTATGACCTATCAACCAATCAGGCGGCACGGAGAATGGGATTGCGTCGTCAGGGACAGAAGGCACAAGGATATTTAATTGCATTATTTTTCCCGGAAGAAATTTACCAAAGCACATATTTTTCCTTGTTTTATCACGGATTATTATCTGTTCTGCAGCCAAACCGCTATGGTATTCTAATTTACTCGATATCTGATTCTGAAAATAATTTGTTACCACGAGCAATTGACCATGGAGATGTTGATGGAGCGATAATTTATTCACCTGATAATTCACAAGATTTATTATCACAATTACAACAACACAAAGGTTTTTCAAATCACCCGATAATCTCTGTTTATAATTCGTTACCGGATACTTCTTTTATTGGTATTGATGATTATATTGCTGGTAAACAAGCCTGT
>JBIJDE010000353.1:0-5403 GCA_044344305.1 Armatimonadota bacterium | reverse complement strand
GTTTCTTAACTAAATGCCAGCGGGTATGTACCGGTTCGCAACAGCCATAATATGTGCTGCCAAATCGCTCTGCAAAAGGTTTTTCGTAATGAAATACGAACTCTTCATACATACTCGGACTGACGCTGACGGTTTCCTGAGACTCTATAAGACACCATAAATCTTTGGTAGTGATTTTGCCATCGGTATTAACAGGTAATCTGCGGGTATAACCGTGGCTGCCCGATCCGATGTAGTCATCTTCATTATTAAGGTTCAACAAACCTTCATTCTGGTAAAAATCCAACATTCCCATATAGTCATCGCGAAGGAATGACATCAACATGTGCAGTCCATCAGGGTCATCATACATCTGCATCATCAGGCCTTCGACGCCAATCAGATAAACGGCAGCCTGGGTTAATCCCATCGTCCACCATGGATTACCGCGCATGCGAACCTTTAATATACCATCATAAATTTCTTCTAACGCAGCCTTAGTTTCCATTGTTTTCTGGCGGTTTACGGTGAACTCGCGCTTTTTCAACAATGGCACTTCCCGTGATAAATCCGTCAAAGCAGAACCGATATGATATGCACCCATCTTGCCGTCGTTGTCCGAACGGTCAATTTGAGATTCAATGCCATAACCAGTATTGCTGACGTTCCAGCCAATATTTACGTAAGGTAAAATGGCGTTGTCATCCTTTACGTAATTATGAATAAATAGCATTGCCAACATGTTATGTTCCTGCGCTCTCGCCATTTCATCTTCACATTGCAGAGTGATGAAATTATTGAAAATACCATGAATGCCGCCAAGTTCAATCACAATATTCGGACGGGTAGCCTTACCCTCGTCCATCGCGTACCAGTTGGCAATTTTAGCCTGATTTTCTTCAGACTCACTTACATCTTTAATTTGCTGCGCTAATTCGCGCAATCTTTTTATATCATTATTATTCATACTTACCCCTAAGTTTTTGGCAGAATAGCATATTGAAAGATATATATCAATAATAAAACAGCTTTTATATAAAATAAAATCACATCTTTTATTATCGATGATGACTATTCATTTAGCGACTTACTATAATGACTGAAAATCAAGTATAATAAATTCGATAAGTTTTTTAATATATACTAAACTGATTAAAGAAGAATATAATGACAGAAAATAATTTACCGGCAAAACCTGTATCAAACACCCGCTCTACCATATCGGTAGTCGCCTTGCCACGTGACAGCAACCATTATGGCGTCGTGTATGGCGGCACTGTGATGGGTCTGGTCGACCAGGCGGCGTATTGTGCCGCTATCCGCCATGCCCGTTGCGCGGTGGTAACGGTGTGTGTTGAAGAATTAACTTTGCTGCGCGCCATACACATCGGCGATGTTATCACTGTAAAGGCATCGGTTAACTATGTAGGTAACACCAGCATGATAGTGGGTGTGCGTATTGAAACCGAAAAGATGGTTACCGGCGTGATTGAACATGTTGGTTCGGCATATTTAACAATGGTTGGCATCGATCAGGATGGAAAACCGACTCAAATACCACGACTTATTCTTGAAGATGATAATGACAAAAGAAGATTTGAAGAAGCTAAAATGCGCAAGTTAAAACAATTGGCGCGCAGCGGTAAATGCGAGGCGGTTTGCGGTGAGTGAAGCGGAAAACGAGGACCCATGCAACGGCTGTACTGAATGCGCTATGCGTTGTACCGCCGGAATAAAAATGAATGAATTAGAGTTCTGGCGAATTGTTGATGAATTACGCAGTGCTGATCGAACCTATATATTGCGAGTGCTGAATGAAGAGAAAAAGCTTCATTGGTTTGAAGAAATATATTACAACGCCTGCCCATTCATCGATTCTCATACCATGCTGTGCAGCATATATCCCGCCCGCCCATTAATATGTCGGGTATTTGGTCGCGTCCAACAATTGCCTTGCCCCACCGGTATGGCTCCGCAGGATATGGACATGCATCGCGCCTTTGATATCTACCGATTAATGCCCCGCAAAACATTCATCGAATGGATGGCAGAAAACCAATTCTTTGACTTCAACGAACTACTTGGCAAAGGTGAAATAAAGACGTTGGAGATCTGATTAAAGGCAATTAAGTTTTTATGACCTTAAGAGGCTTTTGCAAAACCAGATATATAATTTTAAGGTTGATAACTTTTAACTGAAAATTAATAGTCATTGGATAAAATTACTGTCACCGTTTGGAACAGGGTCGCAGCCCGGCTCCCTTCAATTACCATGAAAACTATATTTTTCCAGTTCACTTCCACCTACTAAAAAAATTTCATCTCACTAAAATTTTCTATCAATAAGACTAATATTTCATCATCTGTTTCAGATATTACCTGAAAATTAGAGACAGAAATGTATGCGTTGCTTCAGGTAAATGACAGCTTTTAGGGAGCTGGGCTGCGACCCTGTTCCAAACAGCCAGAAGGGAGTGATTTGCGCACCTTCCCCAGAACACGAAACGGTATATCATTTAAAGATTGTGCCGATTGTACAAGACGCAAAATCTTGCGTCTCTACGACGACCACATTATTTCATTTTAATGTAGTTTCTGATGGGTGACTGATCATATATCAGATAAGTAGAGTATGATTCAATTAGCAATCAAATTCGACAATAATGTCAGAATTTCAAATTGCAAATTTAACAATGTCACTTCAACAAGCTCAGTGACCCCCACTGAAATCTTAAAACCGAAAACTTAAAACTTGTCTAATTTATTTAGGTTAAGGATTCAACATATCTCTTACTGCTGGTCCAATGAATTGGGATACTGCTGCATTTCCTGGTATGCCAAGAGCATCAACATTTTCCAGGCGGATGGTCAGTTTAGTTCCTGCCGGACGCAACTTGCCGGTATACGATATAGTCCATGGTGAACGATAACCCGTATAACTACTGGCAGTATGATTAATAACCACCTGTTTGCTACTTGATGTTGAAATTCCGTCTGCTGTGGTTATGGTGCCGGTTAATTTTAGACAATGCAACCTTGGAGCGGCACCACCCCAGCCGTTGGCAGAACAATATACAGTCAATGTATGTGGTGTTACATCTTCTGCTTTTACATCAAATTCCTGCCATTGAACTGTTGCATCTTTTACACCATAAGACTCTGTACTGGTATAGCTGGATGTCAATGATATTAATTTCCACCCCATCGCGGATGTCTGGTCGGATGCTACCGAACCACCTTTTCGCATATCGCCGAATAACCCGGCAACCGATTGGGTGGGGGTAACATTGTTTTTGTTGTAATGCGCCCATACTGAGCCATCGACGTATACTACACCGGTACCAGGACCATTGAAATTAGACCAGGATGATTGCCCTACTGAAACGCTGGGACCGGGGATTAATACCTCGCGTTTCCCCACGCTGACATGCCCGTCAACATAACTGACGACAACATTGCTGGAATGGCGCGAGTCTGAATCTGTCCAGGATTGCATACCGGCGGCATAGTTTGCGCAATCTGCCGATATTGGCTGTAGAGTCGGGATGCTGATACGGCCAATTGCTTTACCATCATTTCCTTCAAAATAACCGTATCCAATAGCCAGGCTACCGGCGGATGGACATCGCAGTATAGCCGGGTCAACCTTAAGATCAGTCCATACCGTGGTGGTTTTAGGCAGCAATTCATTATGGTCCTGGGCAAACATCAGACAACTGGTTGCCAGTTGTCGTTGATTGCTGCTGCAGGTGGTCTGGCGTGCTTTTTCCCTTGCCCGGGCAAACACCGGGAAGAGGATGGCGGCCAAAATGGCAATAATGGCAATCACGACCAGTAGTTCTATTAAAGTAAATCCGCGTTTCATATTGTTACCTCTTTTATATTTATCGTAGGGGCAATCCCGTGTGGTTGCCCGTGCAAGAGAAAGTCCTGTTGATTATGGCGCGTCTAATGCAACACCGGTAAGCAGCAAGCCATATCCAAATGACCCACCCGGTTCACTACCAGTAATACGTACTGTCAGTCTGGTACCAGGTGCTTTAGCACGACCTGTGTAAGTTAATTTCCAGATAGCGCGATTTTTACCTGATACTGTAGTGTTGTATAACGATGTACCGGTAAATACAATTCCATCCGGACTTACCATAGTTCCTGTTAAAGATATTATCGGTTTATTACCATTCCACCATCCCCATGAGCAATATATTGATAATACATGAGGCAGTGTGTCCTGCGGGATAATATCAAACTCAAGGTATTGACCATTAAAGTCTTTGATAGCTACCGAATCTGTAGTTGCTGCCAGAGTGGGACTGGCAGATTGCATAGCCCACCCCACTGTGTATCCAAGATTAGTCGCGTCGCTACTGGCCAACCGTACAGTCGATTCGCTTGAACGTATCGTGCTAAAAAAGTTAGGCACTGATTGTGTCGGGGTGGCAGTATTATATGCTGCCCATGTGCCAGTTAATATAACATTGTTAAGACTTCCTGAGAATGACGCGGCAGTGGTTACAGAAGAAGGCGCAGCGATTTTAATACTGGGTCCCGGTATCATATCCTCCCGTTTACCGATAGCGACATGGCCATCCAGAAAACTGCAAACGACTTTGCTGGTATGTCGCGGGTCGGCATCACACCAGGAAAGCATGATTCCGTTATTTGCGCCATTGCCATCAGCGGTCAACGGTTGCGATGTCGGATCCGCCACAGCACCTATCGATTTCGCATCGTTATCAACATAATATCCATAGCCGTTTGTCTGGTCTGCGGCGGTGGTGCATATCAAAGCGCTGGCATCAATATTCAAATCTTTCCAAACTGTTGCAGTACCCGGCAACACCTCTTCATGATCCTGGGCAAAAATCATTGCCGAAGCGGCGATTTGCCGTTGATTACTGGTACAGCTTGTTTGTCGTGCCTTTTCACGCGCCTTTGCAAAGACCGGAAATAAGATAGCGGCGAGGATGGCAATAATGGCAATTACGACCAAAAGTTCAATAAGCGTAAACCCAGTTCTTTTCATTATTTAACCCCTTTTTCAATGTAACAGTGAATGAAGATTATTATAAACTTCAATACAATTTTTTTTAATATTGTTTCGATTAATCATTTATAGTAAGCGAATAAAATAGTTGCGCAAACTACAGAAAAATGATATACTATTGTCGATGGGGGAATAGTATATGAAAACACTACAATTCAAAGAGCCAGCAAAGATTAAAACGGAAATATTAGAGGAAATTTCAAGAGTAAAAGATGGACGATACGTTCGTCGATTAGACGCGATACTACTTGTTGCAGGTGGAAAAAATGCTTATGAAGTAGCTGAGATTTTCGGTTATTCACCGCGCAGTATTCACTCTTGGATAAAAGCCATTAATCAAACTGGAGATTATACAGTGTTGCGTGATGATGAACGTT
>JBIJDE010000352.1:0-5405 GCA_044344305.1 Armatimonadota bacterium | reverse complement strand
TTATAACATCATTCTGTCGTAACTCAGCTTCACCAATAACTGGTGAGTTATTAACATATAATGATGCTTTACTATTTAATGGAGTGATTAAAAGTTCTGTCTCAATTTCAGGGTTTCGTTTAACTAAAGCATGGAAATGGAAAAATCCAGGAACTTCAGGAAGCATAATATCACAATCATCTGAAAAACCAATTCTTGCTGGTAAGAAATCTACTCCTAATACCTGAGATGAGTCTGGAACCAAAAAATCAGAGATGTTAATTGTAGAATCAGCTTTCTGAGCAGTTACTTTTATACCTGCAGCTACTTCATATGTACCATCAATTGGTACGTAAGTATCATTGGATGCAGATTCACTGATATATTCATTTTTTGATTTTTTTGATTTCATGTTACACTCTATTTGTTATATTATACCATATTACATTAACAATATCTAATATTTTAAATGGCCAATTTTTGATTGACCATTTAAAATATCATTATGACTTAATAACTTAAAAGATATTTTATAACTTTATAGGAGAAACCCAACTATTAGATTTTGCCCCAATATATATCGCTTCCATTACTGAACCACGTATAGCAGCTTCTAATGCAGTAACTAAAGGAAGGTTTTTTTTACCATTTATTGCATCTAAATACAAATCAAAAGCACCCGGTAAAATATCTGGCAATTCTGTAACAACACTACCATCGGCATTATCTATTAATTCACTTTTAAAATGCAAACCTTGATCCGTTACCCATGCGGCTCCTTTTGTACCATTTACTATTAAGTTACAAGGATTCGCAACATCAACCCAACCAGCAGCTATAGTTCCAATTGCTCCATTCTTAAATTTCAACATTGCTTCGCCATATTCATCACAACCTTCATACCTTGCAATTGCTGTATCCAGATTTCCAGTCACAGAAACAACCTCCTCATTACCCATCATCCATAACATGATATCTAAAGAATGAGTTCCTAAGTCACCAAAAGCACCGACACCTGCTATTTTAGGGTTCGCCATCCAACGCCATTCCGTATCGAACCACCCGCCAAGTGCACCACTATGACAATTTGTATGTCTAATTCTGGTAACTTTACCAAAACTACCTTTTGCAATGTGTTCTTTAATAAAAATGTGAATTGGCGATGACCGATTAAAATAACCCGTCTGAAAAATAACCCCAGCATCAGAAATAGCTTTAAGAATTATTGATGAATCTTTTACTCCCATTCCTAATGGTTTTTCTACAAATAGATTTTTATTTGCCGCAGTAACTGCTAATACTAATTCTTCATGCATATTTGTTTCTGATGCAATTACAACACTACTAATATTATTATCTGATAAGATGACTGATAAGTCTTCAATATATGGGGCTTTCAATTCTTCAGCACGACGATTGCCTCGTTCAAGATCATGATCCCATACAGCAGTAACTTTAACGTCATCACGTTTATTCAAGGTTCCAATAAAACCAGGTGTATGGATGTGTGCACACCCAATTAAGGCAACATTTTGCATTTCTTTTCTCCTTTTATAGTTCTGTTTGTCACATACATTGTAATACTTTTGGTTTTGATACACCAGTTATTATCTCACAACCTGTATCGGTAACGAGTACCATATCTTCTATCCGTACCCCAGCTTTCCCGGGAATATATATGCCCGGTTCAACAGTAATTACTGTACCAGCAGGGATAATATCATTAGAAGTTTTTGAAAGCCGCGGATTCTCATGAATTTCTATACCGACAGAATGCCCTAACCCATGACCAAACAAATCTCCATAACCAGAATCTGTAATGATATTCCGAGCAACGGAATCTACATCACAGCCTTTAATTCCTGCTTGCAGAAAGTCTAAAGAAGTAGTTTGGGATAAATAACAAATATTATAAATTTGTTGTGAAATTTCATCCGCTTCGCCAATACATATAGTACGAGTCATATCAGCGCAATAACCTTGATATTTTGCCCCCATATCAATAACAACCATGTCACCGTTCTTCAATCTATAATCACCAGGTATACTATGCGGTTTTGCTCCGTTTTCACCAGCACCAATAATAACATCAAATGCAAGCCCAGATGCTCCAGCTTTTCGCATGGTATATTCAGCTTCTAATGCAATTTCTCTTTCAGTTATTCCAGCTCTAATAATTTCAAATACTCTTTCACATGCAATGTCAGTAATTTCAGCGGCTTTTCTTATAATATCTATTTCAAATCTATCTTTAATAATTCTTATGTCTTCAATTATATTTTTTGTTGGAATTAAGTAGTTAAGCAACCCATCAGAAGATAAAACTTTATATGCTGAATAACTGATATGTTCTGATTCGAAGGCGATTTTACATGGAATATGTCTTTTTATCTCTTCATTTATACCTGGTAATAAACCAATAGATACATTAATAAATTCCCAATCTGGAGATTCTTGTTGAGATTGAGTTTTATATCGGAAATCAGAGAGTAATATCTGTTTATCATCAGATATAATAAGTGCGCCTGATGAACCTGTAAAACCAGACAAATAGAAAATATTGGCTGGTGATGTAATTAACATCATGCGATATTCAGATTCATCCATAATACCGCGCAGTTTTTCAACCCTACACTGTCTATTCATTTCCATTAGTAAAAATAGGATATCTAATATTCATGATTTCATCAATCGCTGAGACTGCTAATAGATAGCTATTGCTTCCAAATCCACATATTAAACCCACACAAACAGGGCTTAAATAACTATGGTGCCTGAATGATTCTCGGGCAAAAAGATTGCTTAAGTGAACTTCAACTGTAGGAATTTTAACAGCACTAATGGCATCAGCAATAGCAACACTTGTATGAGTATAGCCACCAGCATTAATTATAATCCCTTGTATTTTACCCATCGCCTGCTGAATTTTTGTAACTATATCACCTTCACTATTGCTTTGAAAAAACAGCAATTCTATTCCTAAATCAATAGCAATTTCTTTCATTCCATCGTTAATATCCTCTAAAGTCTGAGTGCCATATATTTCTGGTTCTCGTGTTCCGAGCATATTTAAATTTGGCCCATGAATAACCAATACTTTATTCATAACTATGCCTCCATTTTTATAAATCATACCAATGCGCATCAAAAGATGCAATTATTAGGATTTTTTATTAATTATACCTAATTCTATGAATTTATTATTAATTTGTTCTGCCCAACCTCGATTAGCTTTTGGATTTGCAGGGCTTGGATGAATTATTGAATCAACAATTATATCCTCATTACTATTAATTGCTTTTAATCGATTATAGGCGTAATTTCCTATACCGATTAAATATAGAGGATTTAATAACTGAATAGTCTCTGCAACGGCTTCATCACATAATTTATTTAAATTTAACTGCGTTAGTTTTGGTAATTTGTCAGGGGTGATATTAGATCCATTATTATCAAAAAAAATTAATGGACAATAATTAATAACAAAATATAATTCAAAAAAATTATCTGCTGAAACAAATTCATCTTTTGCCCATCCCCATAGTCTTTTCCCGCTACCTTCATGTCGTTTACAAGAAAAACCTTCTACTAATCTTTTGGGATGTTCATTATCGGGTTTATTTACTTTTCCTGTTATTCCCATCCAATCTCTTACCATAGAAATATCTCCAAAAGGAATACCAGTCTGAGTCATTCCAAAAGGTCCTGGATTCATACCAAGGAGTAGAACTTTTTTAGGACTATTGCCAAATTTATTTAAATATTGAACATGTGGATCCCAGGCATAATCAAGAGGATTATAAATATTAGTAATCGGTTCATTAAAGGTCAATTCATTCACAGCATCTCGAAGTTTAGAAGAAATTTGAACTAAAGTATCCATTATTATATCCACCTTAACAAATAAGGCCTGCGAGTTAACGCAGACCTCATTAAATGGTCGGGGTGAGAGGATTTGAACCTCCGACCTCACGGACCCGAACCGTGCACTCTACCCAGCTGAGCTACACCCCGTTGCGTTGAGAATATAGCAAAATTGAATAACTGTGTCAAACATATTTCATATATTCTTTGAAAATGTTAAAAAATCTATTCACCTAATTTAATATAATTGATAATATTAGTATCAGAAAATATGAAAGAATTATCCTATTGGTTTAGTCGCTATTTCCAGACTTTTAACGTCACTGACATTTTTGATATATTAGTGGTGGGTTTTAGCATATATTTTTTATTACGACTTGTACAAGGAACGCGAGCCGTTCAGTTAATAAAAGGATTTGTTGTACTGATATTTGTAGTATTAATAACTGGTGCTGATCTGCTAAATTTAAAGACTACAAACTGGTTGTTATCAATAATCCTGCAAAACTGGGTTATTGCATTAATTATCCTTTTTCAACCTGAGCTAAGAATGGTTGTCGAACAGATTGGACGCGGGAAAATCTTTCACGATACTTTACGAATTAATCATGCGCCTGATGCTGTAGGGATGATTAATGAAATTGTTCGCGCTGCACGTCGACTATCTGAAAAACGAGTCGGAATGTTAATTGCTGTTGAACGAGAAGTAGGATTAAACGATATTATATCTACAGGTAGAAGAATTAATGGTGCCGTTAGCAGTGAATTTGTACAGACAATATTTCATCCTGGTACCCCAATGCATGATGGTGGTCTTGTAATACAAAATCAAACAGCTGCCGCCGCAATGTGCCTTTTCCCTTTAAGTAATAAAGAAGACAGGGTACATAATCATGGTACAAGACATCGTGCTGCTATTGGACTGTCTGAATTAACAGACGCAGTGATAATTGTAGTATCAGAAGAAACAGGCATTATTTCAATTGCAGTTGAGGGAGAATTGATAAGCAATTTATCTGCCGAAGGTTTAAAAGAGAAATTACTTGTATATCTACAACCAAAGGATCAGGATAATGGATTATGGTTTTGGAAAAAAGAAGGTAAAAATAAAGTTAAAAATGAAGAGGTAACTAAGAATGAATAATTCTGATACTTCTTTAAGAATTTTAGCACTTATTCTCGCTATATTTTTGTGGTCTTATGTTCGAATTAATATACTTAAGCAACCTGAAGTATGGCGTATGGTTTCTGGTATACCTGTAGTCTTAATTAACAGAAAACAATCTACATTTCAATATCAATACCCTAAGTTTATTAATGTCGAAATGAAAGGAACAGCTGATTTATTAATTAGCCTACCACAACTTACTGCTAATATAGATGTTACAGATGTTAAAGAAAAAGTTAGTTTACCTGTAAAAATTACTGGCTTACCTTCAAATGGAATCCAAGTGACTAAGCAATCTATCGAAGTAATCCCAGTCGAAATCGTTAATAAAGAAATTGATATTGACGTTGTTTTCGTCCCACAATTTCCTCGCAATATTATGGTAAAAGAATAT
>JBIJDE010000351.1:0-5407 GCA_044344305.1 Armatimonadota bacterium | reverse complement strand
TTTGAAAACTTTTCGACAATTAAAACAAGCATAAGTATTTTTATAATTTTTTCCGCCGAAACGACACATTTAATATTCTCACAAAATAGATTTGATTCAAATTGCTGGCAAATCCTTTGAATCAGGACAAATATCTTTTTTAAAATTTTTTAGAAAATTATACACTTAATACAGAGTATCATCTATCATTGCGCACAATCACCATAGGAGTCACTTATGATACGGTTCGCGATTAATTATCTTAAAAGCACGATAAACCTGTTCTGTTAATATCAATCTCATTAATTGATGCGGGTATGTAAATTTACCGAATGACAGGTGCAGGTTTGATTGATTTATGACTTCATCAGACAGGCCATTTGAGCCGCCAATTATAAAAGCGATTTCTGATATACCGGAAACCGCTTGAAGAGAAATATGTTCTGCCAATAGTGGTGATGTAAACTGTTTCCCGGCGATAACCAGAGATACCTTATAGGCATCATAGCGTATTTTCGAGAGTATTTTTTCGCCTTCCGCATTTTTAACATTGATAATTTCCAGAGGCGACAGGTTTTCCGGCGCTTGTTCTTCTGCCACCTCAATAATCTCAAATTTGCAGAATTTTGATAGTCTTTTCTGATATTCTGCAATGCCGTTTTTTATCCAATCTTCACGTATTTTTCCAACCGCTACAATAGATATTTTCATCATTAATCGAATATTTCACCGTTGCGATATTTTGCCCATGCGGTTTCATACCATGCATCGGCAGGTGGAATCTGACGTCTTTCAACCCATTTGTGTTCAACGGTATTATCAGCATTCAACTTCGATTCGCAAATAACTTCGGTCATTTTATCCGCATCAAAGATAAACTTGTCATCTTTTCCTTCAAACACGGGTTCACCGGCAGCATTGGCTATTAGATACGAACCGCGACTTACTCCACCCTTGCCGATATATTCTTTAAAGGCGCTGACATATACTAAAGCCGTTGTAACAGCACATTTATTTTTAAAGGCATAAGGCAAACCTGTCGGATTATCAATCCCAATATTTTCCCACTCTTGTAACTTTTCATTGATGAACTTCAATAACTCATCAGAATTTTCAGCAGAACGGACATAAGCACCGAGTCTGCTCATTTCATGCTGTAATTCAGTTCGGTATTTAATGATATTACAGGTTTTCGCATTCAATAATTTATGAATTTCATCAATTTTCATCAAAATCTGACTTTCAGCCTTAGTTGAAAAATCTTTTTCACTCTGTGGCGCGGAATTATATCTCGCGTTAATATACTGTGCTGCCCTAAGTGAACCACATTGTCCACTATTTAATGCTGAACCACCCGGCCGATAAACGCCATGACTGCCATTTACTTCTCCAACCGGGAAAAGATGGCGTAGATTTGACTCCCACCAGATATTCCCTTTAAGTCCACCATTATTATGTTGCGCGCTAACCGCGATTTCCAGTGGTTCTTTGAATAAATCAATGCCGTTTTCCTGATATAACTCAATCGCCGGCATATTCATGTGCGCAAGTCTTTCTATCGGTAAATCCTGCATCGCATTTGATTTCTTTAAATATTCGTAGACTTCAGGAACCATCATGCTTTCATCTATTCGCGGCATCATTAATGGATTGTGCAAGAAATCCATGTAAACACGTCGGTTCTTAACAGCTATTTCATAATAAACCAGCAAATCGACTATGGATGAACCAAAATTTTTGATTTTTCTCGGATCAAAAGGCCATTGATAACCTTTCAGGAAAATACATTCCAATAATTTCTCAGTTGATTTAATGTAATCCGATAAAAATTCACGTTCATCAGATCCATCCTGATTAGTTGAAATGTATCTTGGCAATACCTGCTGATATGTTCCACTCAGGTTCCAGCGGAATCCTTTTGATGCAATGCCGTATTGCCATTCAGTACAGTTTTGCGCTATTGCTCCAGCCTCAAGAGCAATACCGGTAGCCCCAGTATGTACCTGCGGATAAACAGAGTCTGCATACAAGATAGCCGGCCCGCCAGTACCATAAACAACATTTTCAGTATTAATTATCAGCAAGCCGAAATTTTCTTCTTCAAGTTTATCCAACTCAAGACACACCATACCAATAACACGTTTTTCTGTACCATCACCATCGGTAATAAGAGAAATAACCTGGGTACAATCCTGAATGGCGATATTTCTTCTTTTCACTTCGGCTGCCAATGCCTGGAACATCAGCATTGATGTTTTCGGTCCCGCACTGGTGGCACGTTGTCGAGGGTCATGGTCGGTCTTATAACCAACAAATCCGCCATAAGTATCATGAGGAAAAGCAACCCCTAAATTAACTAAATTATAGAATGAATTAGCAGAAAGCTGGGCTTCAATCAAAGCGATATCTCCGTGCATTGCGCCGCCATCAAAAAGCGAATGCGCCATTTCATGCGGACAATCTGCACCATCACCATATAATGAAAGTTTATAATAAGTCTGCTTGTCACTGCCGGTATTATTGGAAGTTCCCCCACCCATTCCGTCAGTAACTATTAATACATCTTCATTACCTAAACGGTTTAAATGGACTGCTGCATTAAGCGAAGCCGCACCGCTGCCGACTACAGCGGTCTGAACAGTGATAACTGGCAATGTCATGCCATTAATAAAAATTGTACTATTTTTCATTTTTATAACCTTGGTATTCCCATACCACCGCCGATTTCAATAATTTGTCCGGTAGAATAACCGAATGCTCCAGAAGCCAGACCGACGATAGCTTTCCCTATATCTTCGGGGGTTCCCCATCGATTTTGTGGAACAAGGCCTTCAGCGATTAATTTGTCATATTTATCTTTAACACCAGCAGTCATGTCGGTTGCTATAATGCCAGGTCGAACTTCAAATACGCAGATTCCTTCATCTGCCAGGCGATGAGCAAATACCCGTGCTGCCATGCTTAACGCAGCCTTTGACATACAATATTCAGCGCGCGCAATTGATGACACTTCCGCGGAAATTGAAGTTGAGAATATGATATTCTTGAGATAATCTGTTTTATGATCTATCATATATTTAGCGATTCTTTGAGTTAAGAAAAAAGTACCGCGTGTATTTACATTCATTAACCTATCATAACTTTCCATCGTAGTATCAAGAATATCGTATCGAACCCGAGGTGCGATACCAGCATTATTAACCAATAAATCAAGACCGCCTATTTTATCTGCAGCAGCAATTATTACATCATAAGTGGAAGGTTCTGAAATATCGCCCGGGGCAGCAATACATTCAATTCCCATATTCTTTAAATAATTTTCAACTTCAAATAGACCTTTTTCAGTATTTGAAGTGTCGTAAAACAGGTCGTTTATAATCAGGTTATAACCAGCAGATGCCAACTCAATTGCTATACCTCTGCCGATACCTTGCCCTGCTCCGGTAACTAATGCAATTTTATTATTCATGTTCAAATTTCATCCCAAAAAGTATTTTTCTCATATAATGAGACAAGTAAATTTTACACTTTTTATATAAAACAGGCAAGAACTGCATCTTATTTATAGCTTGCTAATTAAATCTCAAATATCAACAATATGGTTAATTAAAAGCCTATTTATTAAAAAAACAACATTTTGGCAGGATTTTCATATCTATTTAATGAAATTATATATAACAATTTCACAGGAGACATTAAAAATGAAAGTTGTAACATTTGGTGAAGTGATGGGAAGAATTGCCCCTCCGGGTTTCAATAGATTCACACAATCACTTCCTGGCAGTATGGATTTTACATTTGGTGGCGGTGAAGCAAATGTTGCCGTATCATTATCAATATTAGGTCGGGAAGCAGCTTTTGTGACGGCTTTACCAGATAATCCCATAGCAGACGCTTGCATAAATACAATACGTGGATTAGGCGTCGACACAAACAAAATCGTCAGGACAAAGAATGGCCGTCTTGGGTTATATTTTCTGGAAACCGGTGCAAACCAGCGTGCAAGTAACGTAGTTTATGACCGTGACTATTCATCTATCATGATTACTCCATCTGATAAATATAACTGGTCAGAAATCTTTTCAGGTGCTGATTGGTTTCATTTAACAGGTATTACACCTGCATTGAGTGAAAACGCGGCAATAGCGGCAATAGATGCTGCAAAAGCAGCGAAAGATTGTGGATTAACGGTATCCTGCGATTTAAACTTCAGAAAGAAATTATGGAATTGGAAACCAGGCACAAAACCACGCGATTTGGCAGAAGAAACTATGCGAAAATTACTGCCGTTCATTGATGTTGTAATAGCAAACGAAGAAGATGCTGAACAGGTTTTAAGCATTCATGCTGCCGATACAAATGTTGATGCCGGTGCAGTAAACGCAACAGGTTATATTGAAGTTGCGAAACAAATTGTTTCACAATTCCCCAATGTTAAATACGTTGCTATTACTTTACGCGAAAGCTATTCGGCTACACATAATAACTGGGGTGGAATGCTTTACTGTGTTAAAGATAATTCATCATCATTCGCACCTTTAAATGCACAAGGCGTTTATGAATCGTATGAAATTAAATCAATTGTAGACCGCGTTGGCGGCGGTGATTCTTTTGCGGCAGGATTGATTTATGCATTAACATCGACAGAATACGCTACCCCGGAAAAAGCTATTTCTTTCGCTGTTGCAGCCTCATGTTTAAAACATTCCATCATCGGCGATTTCAATTACTCAACATTATCCGAAATAACCGCATTAATTAAAGGTGCGGCAAGCGGTCGAGTTAACAGATAAGGAGAAAATAGATGCCATCAAGAATTGATACCGTAAAACAGATCTGTAACGGTGGACTGATAGCAGTAGTTCGAGCTGAAAACGAAGATACAGCTTTGAAAATTGCAGAAGCATGCCGTTTAGGCGGGGTTACTGCATTAGAAATAACTTTCACAGTACCTGGGGCTGAGAAAGTAATCAACCGATTAGTGAAAGAGTATCCGAAAGGTGATATCTTAATAGGTGCAGGAACTGTATTAGATGAAGCGACTGCGAGAATTGCCATTCTGAATGGTGCTCATTTCGTAGTAAGCCCATGTTGCTCATTAGAAGTATTAAAAACTTGTAATCGGTATGATATTGCATGTACCCCAGGAACAATGACGGTTACTGAAGTGATTACCGCAATTGAACACGGAGCATTAATGGTAAAAGCATTCCCCGGTGATATACTGGGACCGAACTTCATCAAGGCAGTACGTGGACCTATACCACATGCGAAAATGGTTCCAACTGGTGGCGTAAGTCTGGATAATATTGATAAATGGGTTGCTGCCGGTGCCGCAGCAATCGGTGTCGGTGGTAATCTTACTGCTGGAGCTAAAACAGGCGATTATAAATCAATCACTGAAATTGCTAAACAGTTTCTTGAAAAA
>JBIJDE010000048.1:0-17805 GCA_044344305.1 Armatimonadota bacterium | reverse complement strand
CCAATACCACAACATCATTTAGAGGATATTGTTATTAGCTACCTGAAGATAGGTTTACTGACTGAAGATAATATATCATTACTTTTAAAAAACCATAAAGATAAACATGAGAGTGGTTCCAGTAAATTGAAAGTAAGACTGAAAAATGTTGAACGTGAACTTGTAGTAGCACGAAAAAGTCGCGAAAAAATATTAGACTATATTGAAGCAGAAGGTAAATTTGCAGAATTTGGCACCGGTCAGCGTCTTCGTGAACGTAAATCACAAATCATTAAATTAGAATTAGAACAGAGCCAACTGAAGGTTGCAATTACTAATCCCCCTTCTTGTGAAATTAGTGTCGCAGATATTCGCAAATATATCATCCATTGCGAAAGGATACTTAATGAAGCGACAGTTGGGGAAAAGAAAGAGTTTCTTCGGTCATTAATTCAAAGTATTATTATGAAATGGAATGGAAAAGAGTGGGAAGGAAAGCTAAAATACTTAGTCCCCGCGTCAGATGTAACTGGCACAGGGAATAAAGTTCTTGGTTCTGCAATATATGGTAGCCCTTAGGGGATTCGAACCCCTGATCTCCTGGCTGAGAACCAGGCGTCCTAGGCCACTAGACGAAAGGGCCATGACCTGATTAATAATAGCAAACGATACTATTTGATGTCAATAGCTGTTGCGGCGAAGGGTATGAACCTATTAATTTTTTATTTTTACATCGATTAATAGGATAAATATGATATTGATCGATGTAAAAAGTGAATTCTGCTTGCCGTTCCCCTTGACATTATCGCTGAAAACAGTACAATTAATGCAAGCATATGTTTGCTTATTATTATGACAAATCGTGAGATGATGAAAAGGTTGGAGAGGTTAAATGGCGGGCCGTTGAGATTTGGCGACCGGCCTGAGGCTGAACGCGAGCAGATTGCGATGCGGGCGGCTGAGATGCACGCGCCACCACCGCCAACCGAGATTATGCCGATTGTGTATGCGCGTTTATTTACGGTGGAGAAATCCGGCGACGATTATATTGGCGAGATGGTGCCATTAGAAAAAGCAGTACCCGGCGAAGTGGTGAAGTCGGCAGGCGGTGGTGAATGTTACGTGGCGGTGACCCGGGTGGCCGACCTTAATAAACGCTGGCATGCCGTGCGGGATAAATTTTCTGGCAATGCATTCGACCCCAACGCTCCCATGTACCAGCGATGCGAGGCGAGGGGAGTGATGGCGCCAACTCATGATGGAATATTGTTTGTCGACCTGGAAACTACCGGGCTTGCCCAGACCCCATTATTCCTCATTGGCACACTGGGGTGGGAGGAGAACGACCTGGTGGTGCGGCAATACCTGGCGCGCGATTATGCCGAGGAAGCGGCGACTATTGAACTGTTCGCCGAGGAATTGGCGCGCCGAACAATGCTATCATCATTCAATGGTAAATCATTCGATATACCATACGTCCGTATGCGCTCTATCGCTAATGGCATAAAATGCGAGATTAATCATCCGCATTTTGACCTGCTCCACGAATGTCGACGAGTGTGGAAAGGGTCGCTCCCCAACTGTAAATTGCAAACGCTGGAACAGCGGGTTTGCGGTCGACCGGCGCGGATGGGTGATATCCCCGGTCGCGACATCCCCATGGCATATCATAACTTTGTACGATCCGGCAATGCCACAGAAATCGCACAGATAATGCGCCATAACTTGCTGGACCTGCTGACTCTGGCGGAACTGGTGACGAAGTTACCAGTTCTTTAAATTAAAAATTAATAATGAAAAATTAAAAATTGTACATGGCAAGTGGTAAATTGCAAATATAGTGCGTCATCTTTTTAGACATGATTAACATGATTTGCATGATTAAACTTATATTGACTAAAAACTGAACACCGAAAACTGAACACTGAACACTAAACACTGAACACTGAACACTAAACACTGAAAAATATACAATGAATTTTCGTAATTTTATAGATGAAATAACGTCTTCTTCCGCTTATTCCGGGCAAATTGAGTTCATTCACGAAGTGCCTGCGAAAGTTGCGGAGTTTGCCGACTTTAGCGTTGCCGACCCGGCGGGGAAATGGCTGCGTGAAACTGGCATTGATCGGATTTATACTCATCAAGCGCAGGCGATTACGGCGACAGGTAATGGCGATGATGTCCTCATTGCCACTGGCACCGCATCAGGAAAATCGTTGTGTTATACCGTACCGCTATTGAATATGCCGGAACTATCCACATCGTTGCTGCTCTACCCGTCAAAGGCACTGTGCCAGGATCAGTTTCAGCGTTTTCAAACGGCGATGACCGCTTCGGAATGCCAGGGTTTGGCGGGTGTTTACGACGGCGATACTCCGGGGAACATGCGCAAAAAAATCCGAGATTACGGTAGATTCCTATTTACCAATCCAGATATGCTTCACGCGGGAATAATGCCGCAGCACCCGCGTTGGGCACAATTTTTATCGCGGTTGAAATATGTCATAGTTGATGAATTGCACGTTTATTCGGGTATTTTCGGCAGCAATATGGGCAATCTTATTCGACGGTTTGACCGACTTTGCCGACATTACGGTTGCAAACCGCAATATATTTGCTGTAGCGCGACGATAGCAAACCCTTTTGATATGGCGCATGAACTTACCGGTCGCGATTTCACAGTAATCGACCGCGACGGCAGTCCGCATGGCAGAAAAACTTTCGTATTTTGGAATCCACCGATTATCCGCAATACGGTGGTTCGTTCGCGGCGCAGTGCCAATGTCGAGGCGCATGAATTAATGTCGCGGCTTGTCGAGTCAGGCGTGCGTACCATCACATTCAGCAAGACAAAGATGACAGCGGAAATGATTCATCGGTATGTCACTGATTATCTGCGCGTTAATCGTCCCGGTTTGATGAAAAAGATAACCCCATATCGCGGCGGGTATCTGCCGACGGAACGGCGCGAGATTGAGCGGAAACTATTCAGTGGAGAGTTAACGGGTGTCAGCACCACCCGGGCATTGGAGTTGGGGATTGACGTTGGCGGGTTGGATGCCAGCCTGATGGTCGGTTATCCCGGCACATTGGCATCATTTTACCAACAGGCGGGGCGCGCCGGTCGGTCTGATGACGAATCGCTGGTGATTTTGGTGGGTCTGGACACCCCGGCAAATCAATATATCATGCGCCATCCTGAATATATATTTGGCCGTCCACTCGAGAACGCGGTGCTGGATGTTGATAATCCTTTTGTCATCACCGGGCATATTCGCTGTGCCGCCCAGGAACTGGCGATTGATGATGTAGACCTGGCAATTTTTGGCAAATATTCTCGCATGGTGGCGCAAATGTTGGAAGAAAATATGAAGTTGAGCCGGCTTGGTGACAGGTGGTACCACGCCGCCAGCGAGACTCCGCAGCATGAAATTTCTCTGCGCAGTTACTCGGATGCAAATGTGATGATTATGGACGTGGATACTGGTGCGGTATTGGGTGAAGTAGATAAATACGATGCGGAACCGCTGTTGCACCCCGAGGCCATCTACATGCATCTTGGCGATACATATCGGGTGTTGACCCTGGATATGGAGCGAAATATCGCGCGGGTGGTACGCACTGAATCGGATTATTATACCCAACCATTGGGTGGCACCGATGTGAACCATATTGATTACCAGTTGCGCGAGAAGGTTTTTGGCGTGGGTGGCAAGGCTTATTGGGGAGAAGTAACCGCACATTTCCAGAACTACGCTTTTGAAAAAGTGCGGTTTTACGAATTAGATGCCATTTCGCGGCACGGGTTGGATTTGCCGTATCTGCTGTTGGAAACCCAGGCGGTGTGGATAGTTCCACCTGAGGATTTGATGCGAATGGTGCGCACCGCTGGCATGGACCCGATGAATGGTTTGCGCGGAATCGGTTACGCGACCCGTATGCTGCTGCCACTATTTTTCACCTGTGATACCCTCGATTTTTCTCACTCTATCGGTGCGACCAACGCGCCGTGGAATGCTATTTTTATCTACGAACGATACCCGCGCGGACTTGGATTTACCGAGAAGGTATATGAAAGGTTGGGAGAAATAATGCCGGCGGTATTACAGCGGATATTGGAATGCCCATGTGCTGATGGCTGCCCATGTTGTGTAGGCAAACCATTGAGAGGCGAATTAAACTGGAATCCCGAACGCGGTGAAGGAAGCATCCCCAGCAAATCCACCGCCATCGCAATTCTACAAGGTATATTGGCAGGTGGTAAATTAAATGAACACGAATCAGAAACTATCACCACAACGACAGAATCCGAAGAAATAAGAATGGAACGCATGCTGCGCCGCCGCCAGGAATGGATGCGCACCCCGCAGGATGACCACCAGATAGAACAAAACATAGAAACGAAATACCCGGAATCTGAAAAGCAGGAAACACTGACCACCCCCGACCAACAAATCCGCGGATCCCGCCGCGCAAAATCCCTCCGTGTCCGATTAGCTGAAAAGATTAAGAAGAGTGAAGAGAGAGGGGAGAAGAGTGAGGAGAGAGGGGAGAAGAGTGAAAATTTTGAATCGAAGGCTGATGTTGAAGTGAAAGAAAATACATCTGTTGTTATAAAACATGGTGATAGTTTGGCGAGTCGGATTAAGGGTAGAAGATTGAAGAATAATGAGTGAAGGGTAGAATTTGCAAATGGCAAATTGCAAATTGCAAATGGGGAATTATGCCTCCCTTTTATGGTGGCTGTAAATAGTTTTGTGTTTTTTAATATTTAGAATGGGTAAAAAATAAAATAAATGGTTTAAATCACAGTCACAGTTTGGAACAGGGTCGCAGCCCGGCTATCCATGTGGTGTTAGGATATTCCACCTCTGCCAGGATAGCCGGGCTTCACCCCTTTCCAAACTGTGACTAAAATTTCACACTGTGATAAAATTTTATAATTTCTTTTCACTCTTCACTCTTCTAATTTCACTCTTCTTTCGTGAGGTGGTCAGAGCGTCTCGCTCGGAAAAAGGATGAATTGGGAATAAATTTCAGCGTTTTTCATTCTCTTTCACAGCCAGCGTCACCGGGACGGATGACGCCACGTTTTACACTAATTAATCAATATTTGCGAAATTAAAGTTTATAAAATCTTTTAAATCCTATTAATCGATGTAAAATTTCACTCTTCACTCTTCCAAATTTCTCTCTTCATTCGTGAGGTGGTCAGAGCGTCTCGCTCGGAAAAAGGATGAACCGGGAAAAAATTCAGCGTTTCACTTTCTCTTGCACAGCTAACGTCACCGAGACGGTGACGCCACGTTTTTCACTCTTCCAAATTTCTCTCTTCTATTTACTCTTCCTCATACGCTACCAGCCAACAGTCACCCAGTTCGGTTATTGCACCTATTTTCATTATCTGGTAGTGTTCCAGCGGTATTTTATATAGATCGCCTTCTTCAAGTAGTCCATGCCAGCTTTTTGTCGGGTGGTTCCACAGGCCTTCGCCATATAGGGTATTTCCACCTGCGTTGTCGGTGTTGACCGCGCCATATTGCTGCATGGCGGTACATACGATTCTGGCGGCGGGGGACAGGTTGAATTTATTCAGGTTAAGTTGCGGGTCGAGGCGCATTATAGCACCTTCGGGTAGCCCATCTTTACGAAAACCGTCTGTCCATGCTGCTGGTGGGGTAAACTTTTTGTAGGCGTTATGCCAGGTGGCAAAGGCGAGTTTATGGTCGATATGACCCGCCTGTATTTCGTCATACATGATTAATCCGGCGATGGCGGGTACTCCGCTGGCGCGGCTTGGCCCGTGAAAATGGATGCTGTCATCGTTCTTTACATTGGGGAAATCTGCGGTTGTCCACACTCCGCTACCTGCGAGTGAATAAACCATGCCGGTGTAAGATTCATATTCGCCATCCGGTCGTATTTTACATGCCCAGGTATCCCAGGCGGTCATGGAATCCCAATCAATCATTGCCATGTGGGCATCGCTGGCGGCGTCAGGTGTTGCTCCTATCGGGATGGGGACATTATTGCCAAAACCAGGACCATTGTGAAACCACATCGGGTCATCCAGGGTTTTGCCCCAGCGATTATTCAGGTAATTCTTTCTGTTGGCGTCTACAATTCGTTGATGTATAGTTCTGCGCGGGGTATCAGCATTCACCTCATACACCGGAATGGTGTAATTATGCAGGTTAATATGCAACGGACCGCCCGGTTTTCGCGCCAGTAAATTAAGATAATGGTCGTTTCGCGGGTCAATCTCCGCGTCAATCGCTAAAGGCTGGTTCCAAAAAGAATCATCAGCAAAAAAACGACGCATATTAACCTCTAAGTAAACTCCCTCCGTCACTGCGGTGACATACCTCCCTCAAGAGGGAGGTATTAAGGGGATTATTATTCAATATTCAATTAAACTTAATAACCAAACGTATCTTTTAAATACGCACGGCTAATGGCGATGCTATCCATTGGGTCTATTTTTGACTGGTCCTGTTCTGCCATAACCCAGCGGACTTTGGTCATTTCTGGCAGGACTGCCATGATTTCGTGGAAGTTTACATTTCCTTTGCCAAGTTCTGCCCAATCGGTGTCGTCAAAATCTTTGAAATGCAGATAGCCGATGATATCTTTATGTTTTTTCAGGAATGTAGCAGGGTTGTCACCGCCGCGCATTACCCAGGCGACGTCGACGCAAAGGTCAACAGCGTCATAGTTTAACCCATCTATCAACAAGTCGATTCCGCGTTTGTCGCCATCAATTTTATCAAATTCAAATGCGTGATTGTGGTAATGCAGATGTATGCCAAGGTCGCGCAATTTGCGGCCGGCTTCATTCAACACGCCAATTCCGTGCAGGTAATCGTCTTTATCAACGTTATCCCATTTGCGCAGACCTGAAATACACAGGTCATTTGCTTTTACAGTGTTTAGATAACTGACGATGGGGGTTATATCTTCCAATGCGGCAAGGCCAGTATGCGACCCGCCGAATACCAGACCGCGATCGTCAAGTTTCTGCTTGTACATAGCCGCGTCTGATGCGCCGCCTTCAACTGCGGAAAATCCCGCGCGGACAATGCTGTCCAGAATAGCATCGGTATCAGTATTAATATTATACTTTCCACCGAATACGATTAACTGAACACCTAATGTTGGTAATGCCATGACTATTTACCTCCAATTTACTGGGATTATTTTTATAAATATATTCAACATGGATGGGCAGGATGGGTAGTATATGTAGTGTCATATTTACCCTGCTTATCAATGTAAATTTTATACAGCAATTTTTATTACTACTTTTCGTACGTCATCACCACCGATTTCCGATACGCCGAGGGTGGGGGCATGTGCATCGTGTGGGAAGAATATTGCTATCATTCCTTTGCTTACCGTTGTCAGGTCGCCTATTCCAGCGTGAAACGCGACATCTTTTTCTTCGTTGTAGGGATCAAACTCAAATAAAGATGCCATAGGAGCATAACCCATTTTTTCTTCGCCACTGGCGACATACTGGACATCGATATATTTGCGATGCACTTCCAGCTTGCCGTTTACCCATGACTTGGTTTTATATTCCTGTATAATTACATATAGTTTCGTTCCGTCTATTTCATATTTGCCAATTTCCTTATTGTCTAACTCACCACTTTGCAACAGTTTTAAAGCTTTTGTTATGCCGGGAGAAATAGCCATGTAAGCGTAGGCGTTTTCTAATTTATCGATTATCATCACACCATTCCTTTTGATAATTTAGTTGCTATATCTTGTTTACTGGTTCACATCTATTATTCCTGCATAAATTTAAAAAATACTGTTTTAAAAAATGTGCATTTTTGGTAAGATAAGTAAGTTTTAATATTTTCTTTAAAAAATGTAAAGGATATTAATAGGTGTACATAGAAATATATAATTTACACCTATATAGATTTTCTGCTTTCTGGCACTGTCTATTTGCTTAATCTGTCATTGCAGAATTATATCAAACCGGTGTACAATTCCCAAAAGCAAAAAATAGTCTGGAGATGTTAATGAAGTTATTGAATGATTTATATGTAATCAGCCTTACCCATTGGGACCGTGAGTGGCGTTTTCCTTTTCAAAAGACCCGCATGTTGCTGGTTGAGATGATGGATGAATTGTTGCGTGTGTTGGATGACGACCCGGAATATAAATCTTTTCATTTAGACGGTCAGACTATTTTGCTTGAAGATTATTGTGAAGTGCGTCCTGAAAATGCTGAAAAAATACGAAAATACGTTCAGGAAGGTAGAATTTTAATTGGACCATGGTATGTGTTGCCCGAGGAAAACCAGATGTCTGGCGAGTCTTTGGTGCGTAATTTCCTTTGGGGTGAAAAAATAGGACGCAAATATGGCGGTTGCATGAAAATTGGCTATACTCCCACATCATGGGGACAGGTTAGCCAGATGCCACAGATTTTCAATGGTGTTGGCGTTGACAGTGCAATTTTTTATCGTGGTATATCGAATGACCAGGTAAACGGTCATTATTATCATTGGCAGGGTGCCGATGGTAGCCGCCTGTTTGGTGTCACACTGGGTGACCACGCCCGGGTAGCATTTTTCCATCTGGTTGATCGTCGTGTCGCTCATAATCGTGGACCAGAAGTGACTGAGCATAACTGGTCATGGGGTGGTAAACCGTTCCGACTTTGCGGAAGCGGGTCATTTACACCTTACCATTTCGCAAATCCTCCCATCGGGTGGTATCCTGACCGAATCGAAGAAGCCTTTACCGAGTTAGACAGCGTTGAACTGGGAAAATGGGAAACACCGTTCGCGCCGGCGTTTGACTGCGATGATTCCACCGGTCCATTCAAATTAACCCCCAGTATTATAAAAGAAGCAAATGCGCGTATCACCAATGGCAAAAAGGTTGAACATGTCACATTGACGCGTTTTATCCGTGAAGCACAGGAGTTTATGCGTGATAAAGAGATGGATGTATTAACCGGAGAAATGCGCCAGACTCAGCGCGCCGGATTATTCACAGACCTTTACGCAGAGATTCAATCCACCCGTATACCGATGAAATATATGAACCGCCAGTCTGAGTTTAATCTCCAACGAATGGCAGAACCTTTGGCTACCGCAACATGGGCAATGGGGTTTGAATACCCGCGATTCGCGTTAGATATGGCAAATCACCTGGTGCTGCAAAATCATGCTCATGATTCAATCGGTGGTTGCGGCGATGATAAAATTGCTGACGAGGTTGAGTTCCGATTGCGCCAGGCAGACACTATATCATTGAATGTAGTTGAGGATTCCGCACGTAATTTGGCTGGAAAAATTGATACCAGTTCATTCGACCCAAATGATACATTGCTGGTAGTTTTCAATATGCTACCACGAACAATTACCCAAGTGGTGAAAGCAGAAATAGATATCGCGAAAAAGCTGAATGTTATTGGTTTACAGGTGCAGGATACTGACGGGAACGAAATGAAGGCGCAGGTATTGAATAAAAGCTCTTTCCTCGCTACCTTCAACCACCCGCAGGAATTACCTTTACGTACCGATAGCGACAGATGGGAATGTTTGTTTGAAGCGCAGAATGTGCCAGGAATGGGTTACAAGGTATTTCGCGTTGAGAAATATACCGGCGAGATGCGCCACCCGGGCAGCATGATGACCAGTGCCACAGCAATGGAAAATGAATATTTGTTCGTCAGCATCAACCCGAATGGAACAGTTGATATATTCTCAAAAGAAACCGGGCATACGCTGAAAAATCAGAATCTATTCCAGGACCGCGGCGAGGTTGGCGATTATTGGGTGGGCGGTATACCAATCCGCGACCGCATATTCAACAGTTTGGGTGCAAATGCTTCGTTATCGGTTATTGAAAATGGCAGACTAAGTACGGCAATCGAAGCGAAGTTCACTATTGATTTACCAATTCGTGCAACCTTTGATGGAACTGGTCGCGAGGCAGAAACTAAACCGGTAGAGATAACTACTATATATCGCCTAGTATATGGCGAACGCTTCCTGCGAATTGCTACCACCATTAATAATACTGTGGAAGACCATGTTTTGCGGGTATTATTCCCGACCGGTATAATGACCAACACCGCCTGGGCCGAGTCCGCATTTGATGTAGTTCCGCGTGAAATCAGACTGCCGGATACCCGCGATTGGCGCGAGACATTCCGACCAGTAGAACCGCATCAGAATTTTGTTGATTTAACCGATGGCGAAAAAGGTGTCGCCATTCTCAACCGTGGCTTGCCGCAATACGAGGCGATAGATGACGTTGACCGTACTATTGCATTAACATTGCTGCGTTCTCATCGCGCCTGGAATAGTGTACGCCTGGCACGATTCCCCGATCAGCACGGCACACAGTTACAGGGGACATATACTTTCGAATATGCTATTATGCCACACAGAGGCGATTGGACTGCTGGCGGTGTGTTACAAGCATCAGAATTGCTGAATGTTCCGGCTATCGTCGGTGCCGCCGGGCCAGGACCTGGATCATTACCACTCACCCAATCATTCCTGACTATTGAAGGCGATGGACTGGTGATGAACGCGTTCAAGCAGGGAGAATGGGACGATTCCATGGTACTGCGTATCAGCAACCCAACCCTAAAAGATATAGAAGGCGCGATAATCACCGCATTCCCGGTAAAAGAAGCCGTCCTAATGGATATGCTGGAATCAAAAGTAGAGCAGGAATTGAATGTAGAAAACGGTACAGTGAAATTAATAGTACCTGCCAAAAAGATTCTTACGATACGATTGAAGTAATTGTCTGAACCACGGATTTAGAGGATTTGATGGATTGTTTGGATTTATTTTATCCTGTCCATCCTGTCCATCCTGTCCATCCTGCCTATCCATGTTAATTATTTTGTCTGAACCACGGATTGAGAGGATTTAATGGATTGTTTGGATTTTTTTAATGATAATATAATGGTAATCATTAAAATCATACACAATCATTCTAATCTGTGGTTCTTTTATCCTGCCTATACTTGTTAATTTTTTTGTCTGAACCTCGGATTTAGAGGATTTGATGGATTGTTAGGATTATTTGATTTAATACACAATCAATCTGTGGTTCATCTTATCCTGCCAACTTGTCCACCATAGCTTTAACGAAGGTGGATCTATGTTAATTATTTACGCAAATCCTTCTTTGAATAATTCACTTGCTACATTCTGGAGCAACGCGAAATCTTCGCTGTCTGATGCATCGATTATTGTTCGCCATACTCCTGGTTCGGTTCTACTGCCGCGCAGGAATATGAATGCAGAGCGGGTGGGGGATTGCAGCAGTATTCGCCATGCTCCACTTTCGTCACCGCTGCGGTTTGGCCCAACATTTGTGCCTTCGAAGTTTTCAAACAGGTATGAATCGAAATGGCCGGATAGTTTTTGCCAGTAATTTGCGATGAATATTTTTTCCAGCTTTTGTTTTATAACCGACTGCGCCAGTGGTGGTGATTTCACCTTACTCATGATATTTTGGAACATTGGCACTGCGGATACCAGTTCAGTTAATGTTACCGGTTCTTCGGGGTCAAATCCGTGTTTTAAAACTTTATTCAGCACTTCCAGCATTGTTTTTGCTAAAATAGGCGTTGATTCTGCCTGTGCTGCTCCCAGCGCAACCTGTAATCCGTCGCGACAGGTGGCACTGGCAAAGATGGTTCCGCCATTTGCGCCTTCTACCCCGATAGGCACGTCGTAACCCGCTTTTCGCAAAGTATCCATTTTAGTAACCACGTTAATCTCACCGGTTTCTACCTGAAATACCTTGGCGCCAAATGCTTCGGCGACGCGATGGCTTGCCAATGATGTCGCATCAGAAACCACAACTGCTAATGGACGTTCTTGTTTTTCATGCAATAGCCGATGGGTCAGTATTAATGCGATATTAAAAGTTGCCACCCGTTGTGCTGGTAGGATTGCGCTTTCATTATCCCCGGGCAGTACCATATTGCCGCGGTCAGCATCATAGTCAAAGGCTACGCCAAAATGGGTGCGTTCACGGGCGGCGGCGCGGGCGACCCGCAATAACATGTGGCGTCCATTTGCCGGGTCGATACCGTCGGTGTCAATGCCATGTTCCGGCTGTCCGGTTTCCGCATTTACTTCAATAACACGGACGCCGAAATGGTTAAGCACTCTTGCGCCGATTCCGCATCCGGCACCGCCGTTGGGATCAAGTAATACTGGTCCCAGGGTATAAGGCTTCAGGCAATGTGGCGTTAATCCCCAATCGAGACCGATGCCATCAAGGTACGCACGTTCGGCAATCACCCGTTGCAAGTCGTGAATCTGGTCGTGAAGGGTTATATCTACATCAACAGGATCGAATCGATTAACATATTCAGAAATATCTTCTGCATTTGCGACGTCTTTGATTAATTCCGCCATCATCGCGCTGGAAAGTAAGGCTCCGGCAGGCGCGGAATTTGGCATTTCCCATTCGCAACCAGAAAGAAATTTAAATCCATTGGAATCAATGGGGTTGTGGCTGGCGGTAACCATTACTCCACCGTCAGCCTTTAATGCGCGAACCGCAGTTTCTGCCAATGGGGTGGTGATTATACCAAGATTTGTAAGATTCAGTTTTGTTCCTGTCTTTGCAGCACCAGCGAGAAAACCGCGTCCCAGCGCGCGTACCAATGTTTTACCGGTAGGTCGCGGGTCGCGTCCCAACAACACTGTTGCTGTCGGCTTTGAACTGAGGAATTTAACCGCGTAATAATAACCATATACCATTGCCAACACATGGTGTTCCGCAGAAATATCCGGTCCAAACCCCATAACTGTGCGTACACCGGAAAACGACTGAACAAGCTGACTGTCAGCAAATGCATATTGAAGTTTATTTATCATGTTATACCTGAAAACGAAAGCAATTTCCATGCCAATTATACAATATTTGCTTCTGTTTAGCACTTTTTTACATCGATTAATAGGATAAAAAAGATTAATATTTTCATATATCTAAAATAGATTTCACCTATAAGTTATATATTGAAAGAGAAACTCTTATACATAAAATATATAATCTTTCAAATCCTGTTAATCGATGTGAAAATTAGAAATCTATATAAAGTTTAACTATTACTTTAAAAGCAGGATTTAATTGCCTGTTTATGGAAATTTATAATTAGTATATTTTAGGGAGCATATAATGCATAAAACTGATAACTACTGCGTACAAGATATTTCATTGGCTGATTTTGGACGCAAAGAAATAGATGTGGCTGAACAGGAAATGCCCGGCTTGATGGCAACACGAGAAAAATATGGCCCGCTTCAGTCATTAAAAGGCGCACGAATTACCGGCAGCCTGCACATGACGATTCAGACGGCGGTGTTGATTGAAACATTGACCGCTCTTGGCGCAGATGTTCGCTGGGCTTCATGCAATATATTTTCCACTCAAGATCATGCCGCTTCTGCTATTTCCGCATCCGGTGTGCCGGTTTTCGCCTGGAAAGGTGAGACGCTGGAAGAATATTGGTGGTGCACCATGCAGGCGCTGACATTCCCCGGCGGTAAGGGTCCAAACCTTATTGTTGATGATGGTGGTGACGCTACTTTGATAATTCATCGCGGTTTTGCCGCAGAAAATGACGCGGCAATTCTTGATGAACCTACTGACAATAAAGAGTTGAAAATAGTTAATGAATGCCTGAAAGCACGATTGGTAGAAGACCCGCAGTTCTGGCACCGGTTAGTCGCCGAATGTCGTGGCGTGTCGGAAGAAACCACCACTGGCGTTCATCGATTGTACCAGTTGGCAGAACAGGGTGGATTGCTGTTCCCGGCATATAATGTAAATGACTCGGTTACGAAAAGCAAGTTTGACAATATATATGGCTGCCGCGAATCAGTGGTAGATGGCATCAAACGCGCAACCGACGTCATGATTTCTGGCAAGGTCGCTGTTGTTTGCGGATATGGAGATGTCGGCAAAGGCGTCGCGGATGCATTGTCCGCCCACCGCGCACAGATTATCGTAACTGAGGTTGACCCGATTTGCGCTTTGCAGGCATGTATGGAGGGTTATAAAGTTACCACCATCGAAGACGCGTTGGCTGATGGCAATATTTACGTCACTACCACCGGCAATTGCGAAATTATCACTGCTGAACACATGTCAAAAATGAAAGACCAGGCTATAGTTTGCAATATCGGGCATTTTGACGACGAAATTCAGGTTGATGCCCTCATGAATTGGCCGGGAATCCAGCATACGAATATCAAACCGCAGGTTGATAAATACACCTTCCCGGATGGTCATTCCATTTTCTTACTGGCGGAAGGCAGATTAGTGAATCTCGGTTGTGCCACCGGTCACCCCAGTTTCGTAATGTCCAGCAGTTTCACCAATCAAACCCTGGCACAAATCGCGCTGTGGAACGAACAGAAAGATATTGGCGTATACCTGTTGCCAAAGAAACTGGACGAAGAAGTAGCCCGTCTGCATCTGGATAAATTAGGTGCGAAATTATCTACCCTGACGCAGAAACAAGCAGACTACATCGGCGTCCCGGTAGAAGGCCCATATAAATCCGAGCATTATCGATATTAGAATTACACAGAGTTGAACAGAGGAGACACAGAGATTCACAGAGATAATTTATTGCTTCGCAATATATTTATACCCTCCGTGTAGCTCCGTGTCTCCTCTGTGAATCTCTGTGTACCAATGAGAAATAAAATGCAATTGTCCATTTCAACAGATTATCGAATTGGAACTGGCGGTGCGGAACTTTACCTGCGCCGAATTGCCGATGCAGGTTTTACCCACATTCACTGGTGCCAGGAATGGTGCACTGATTATCTCTATTCACCTGATGAGATATGCGAGATTAAAGCGCAATTGAAGGCATGTAATTTGCTATTATCAGACCTTCACTCGTCTATATGTGAAAATGGTAATTGGGGTTCGCCGAATGAGAATATACGCGAAGCCGGCATTGATTTGATGAAAAACCGTTTGGAAATGACGGCGGAATTAGGTGGAGATGCTGTAATAGTTCATCTGCCATATGGATTCTTTTACGATCGCGAATTTCCTGTTCGCAATGCGGCATACTATAGTCTTGATGAGATTATTCCCTATGCAGCGAAATTGGGAATACGAATTGCATTGGAAAATATGCCGGTAGACAACACCTATGATATTGAGTCGCTATTTAGCAAATATGGTTTATTAGTACTTGGTTTATGCTATGACTCCGGCCACGGCAACATCAGCGGCGGCGGCCTTGACCGACTGGATACATTGAAACAATACCTGGTTGCCACCCACCTGCACGACAACGACGGCAACACCGACCAACACCGCATCCCCTTCACCGGCACCGTCGACTGGCCCCGCCTAACATCCATCATCGCCGCCTCACCCTACAACAAACCGCTGACACTGGAAGTAACTGCCAGACCGAATGAAGAAGATACAGCGTTTTTGAAGACGGCGTATGAAGCGGGGAGAAGATTGACGGCGATGGTTGAGGGGAATTGAAAATTACATACAACAGGCGGCCCGCCTGTATGTGGAAATATTAAGAGATATAAATAAACGGGTATTCAATAATATAGAATTTTTGTATAGTATAGGAGAATAAACTAAAGAGAATCTAATAACTCACACCAGGAGATATGATGTCAGAACTAAATCAAGAAAATAGAATTAGAGTAGAAAAAATTTTAAATACAGTGCTTTTTTTAAATTTAAAACCATATGTTATTAATAAATTAAAAGAGAGATTTGGAGTAGATTGGGAAAGAAAAGCTATGGTTGGGAACCTTGATGTTCAAGAGTTATTAAAAACTATAAGAGATGATCAGAAAGGGATTTTCAATGATATTAAATATAGAGAGAGAAAAATAGAAAAGAATATTGTTGATGAGTTACTATTTTGGCGCAATGAATTTGCTCATAACAAAAGTCTATCTTCTCTTGATGTTATCAGGATTGTTGATACCATCATGCGGTTATTAGATATTATTAAATCTTACGAATATATAGATATTCTAAATGATGTTAAAAAAGAAGTTGCAATAGATTTATCAGGGATTGATGTTAGTGAAAATGATGAAATTAGTATAGAAATATCCCACCCCGATCTCGGTGAACCACGTGATTTTTTATCTTGGAGAGAGAAATTATCTAAGGCATTTTATGGTCGTGAGTGGCTATTTGCTGATATTGAAAATTGGGTTGTTGATGGTAAAGAAAATCTGCTTTTATTGACTGGTGAACCAGGTGTTGGCAAATCGGCAATTATGAGTCAGCTAATTTCAAAATATAATAATCGATTGCTCGCGTATCATATCTGCGATGCGAATGAAGATAAAACACTTAATCCCTACTTCTTCACACGTAATATCATGAAGATGGCAGCGCAAAATCTGAATGAATATGCTGAAATTGTAAAAACAAAAAATATAATCCGCTTTCTTAATATTGCTGATGAAGACCCGGATAATGCGTTTAATGAAGGTTTAATTGATGAATTATTACGGCTTAAACCCGTTAAGAATGTTCCGATGATTATTTTAGTTGATGCATTTGATGAAGCATATTCACGCAAAGGAAAAACTAATATAGTTAATTTTCTCAGTAATAAAATCAATCGTTTGCCGGAATGGATAAAAATTATTGTTACAACTCGACCGAACCCGGATATATTGCTGAAGTTTAATTCATCAGCAATTATTGACTTGAATAAATCGATTGAGAATAGAAACCATGATATCATCACTTTTATTCAAAACGAGTTGCCTGAATTGGCTGCTAATATTGAATTGGTAGAAAAAACTGCTTTGCGGTGTGATGGAAATATGTTATTTACTCGCTTGCTGATTGATGATATAAAACTTCAAAATTTTGAATTGAATATTGATACATTAAATACCTTACCAAAAACAGTTTTTGAATTTTATGGCAGGTTCATGGAAAGAGATTTTCCTACTATAGAAGAGTTTGAAACGGTTTCTACTTTATTGAAAATATTTATATCATCTTATGAGCCGTTAACTATTGAACAACTAACAGCAATAACTGGTGAAAGTAAACAAAACATTGGAAGTAAAATCAGGAAGATGTCTTCATTTGTTGAAAATCATGATGGAAAATATTCGCTATATCATCAATCTTTTTCTGACTGGTTGTTGAGTGAGGAGTTGATAATGTCACCATGGGCAATTTCGTTGGATGAAGCCCATGAAGTAATGATTTCTGCTTTTAATAATGTAAAAACTGATAAAAAATCACCATTATATAAATACGCATTGAATTATTTACCTAATCATTGCATGGATGGTAAACAATATCAAACAGCAATCGATTTATCCCGTGATAATGCATACATATATTGCCAACGCGAAAAAGCCAGTTTTATTCAAAACACATTTAAAACAGCATATCAGGCGGCATGTAAGATAGATGATGGTATTGCCATGGCAGAAATATTAATTAAGTCTGAAAAAGTATCTGAAGATATCTGTTGTGAAAAACCTTTACAATTAGTAAGAGACGGGAAATGGCATGAATCGCGTGAATTACTCAAGTTTTATTCAAAACAAGAACAGGCAATATGGCGTATTTTACTTGCATGGGAAGCTGAATCATCAGGCAATATTTCTGAAATGGATTCATTTTACAATGAATTACGTTACGATGGTATACCTGAAATAACATCTATATCTCATGCAGTTATATTAGCCATTCTTGAAATCAGAAAAGATAAATTGCCTGATGATATTATTAATAGATTTAAAGAAATTTTAAAAAATACAGATAAAATACCTGGAA
>JBIJDE010000562.1:0-3252 GCA_044344305.1 Armatimonadota bacterium | reverse complement strand
TCAAATCATACTCGGCACCCGTCATTCAATTGACTCCCCAGAGTGGTTGCCACAAGCAGAAGTGGCAAAAATTGCATGGCATGATGAATTGGCACTTGAGCGCCTTTGCGATGGTGTTGATGTAATTATCCATGCGGCGGGCATGAATGCAAAAGATTGTGCAGCTGACCCCATGGCTGCTTTAACGTTTAATGGTTTGGCAACAGCCCGATTGGTGACTGCTGCAAACGAGGCAAGAGTAAAGAAAATCATTTATCTATCCACCGCCCATGTTTACGCGAATCCGCTAGTTGGCACTATTACCGAAGAAACTAGTCCGCGTAATTTACACCCCTACGCCACCTCACACCTTGCAGGTGAGCATGCAGTGTTAAGCGCAAGTAATCGTAGTGAAATTCAAGGTATCGTGTTACGTTTATCTAATGTCTTTGGTGCCCCTATGCACAAGGATGTTAATTGCTGGATGTTGCTAGTAAATGATTTATGTAAACAAGCAGTACAAACGCGACAACTAGTATTGCAAACTACAGGTTTGCAAAGAAGAGATTTTGTCACGCTTGAAGATGTAAGTCGTGCAATCTTGCATGTTATTAGCATAGAGCAGAAGTACATGGGGGAGTGGATGTTTAATGTAGGAGGGGATTTTGCACCTCGAGTCATTGATATGGCTGAGTTGGTACAAGAAAGATGTTCTATGGTATTAGGCTTTACTCCAAAAATAGTTGTTCCTAAATCTAATGTTGACATTGAAATGAAAGATTTGAATTTTCGAATTGATAGGTTTAGTAGATCAGGTTTTGAATTGAGTAGAAATATAAATGCAGAGATTGATGCTACTTTGCAGTTTTGCAGAAAAACCTTTGAAGAAGATCAATGAGTAATTTACCTGTTGTTTCAGTTGTCATTCCAACTTATAACCATGCGGGTTTCTTGCGAGAAGCGCTGCAATCTGTGTGTATGCAGAGCTATACCAACTGGGAAGTGATTATTGTAAATAATTACTCTGACGATGACACAGTTGCAGTTGTCGAATCATTTGATGACTCAAGAATTCGACTGGAAAATTTTCATAATAATGGAATTATTGCAGCCTCTAGGAATAGAGGTATTGCCTTGGCTAGAGGCAAATATATAGCTTTTTTAGATTCGGATGATGTTTGGTATCCAGAAAAGTTAGCAACGTGTTTGCCATATTTTGACGATGATGTTGGTCTCGTGGCTCATGGGTTACATTGGTTTGGGGATCAAGAAAGAGATTTTTATTGTGGTCCAGAAAAACGTGCCACTTTTGATGCTTTGATCGATGGTGGAAATTGCATTACGCCATCAGCCAGCATGGTTAAAAAAAGCCTACTGGAATTAGTGGGATGTTTTTCTGAAGATCCCTCTATTGTTACGTCGGAAGACTATCATCTTTGGATAAAGTTAGCGAAAGCAGGGGTTTGCATGCACTTTATCAAAGAAGTGTTAGGTGGTTATCGGATTCATGCAGGTAACCAAAGCAGTTCTGTTCTACGTCATTTAAATTCTGTTTTATGTGTAGTCAATGAATTTCTACCGACAACTCACTCGAATAATTTTATGATGAAAATAAGATTGAGAAAACGTTATTGCTCAGCTTATTACGGTGCTGGACGAGCTATGCAGCATAATGCTCAATTCATCAAATCATACCCATTATTTTTTCGTGCGATTATATATTTTCCATTTTTTTTAAAAAACTATATTGCACTCTTGCTTGGATTGATTCTATACATAAGCGCAAATACTGGAGTTCGTAGAGGATGAACAAAAAACATCTTTCAGAATTTAAAATATATTCTTTTTATTTTATTCTTTTACTCACGCCATTTATTTACGCCTTTCAATTAGTTTTAGATACTTATTTGGTTAGTTATTTAATTTATATCGCTATGATGGTTTTACTTGCCAGTCAAGTTTTGCAGGAAATTGTAAGAAAAAACTTTTGTATCCAAGTTAATTCTTTTTTTGTCAACAGTGCTAATTCTGAAAAAATTGCATTTTCTTTAGCTATATATATAGCGATTAATGGATTAAATGATATTTATTATCTGCACAGTTATATAGGTTTCTTGAGAGCATTGACATTCTTTTGCTTACCAATCCTATTGTTTACAGTTTTTGCAAAGGAAGTAAATACTAAAATAATATTATTGATAATCACTATATCTGGTCTATTGGTCAGTCTGGAGACCTTATGGGAATTTTTTAATACTATTCCTACATTGTTTGAACAGTTAAATTTTAATTATGTAAAAAAACTTTCAGGTAGAGAGTTGCATCAGTTGCTGGGGTGGCTTAGACCAACAGGCTTGATAGAGCATCTGCATGCAACGCAAACTTTTTTAGTGATTACATTTCTATGTGCAACCATAGGATTTATACAATTAGAAGCTAAAGGTATCCGATTATTTTTTTTAGGTGCGTCGATTGTGGTTTTAATGGCAGTAATTGCCAATGGTACAAGATTAATCTTGGTTGGCGGAATCATTGCTTGGATTGTCCTTTATTTGCTAAATACAGAACATAGAAATAAACTTTATGTTCAACTTTTTATTGGGATTTTGTCGATTATTTGTTTGTATTATTTTTCTAGTCAGAATCAATATTTTTGGCATGTTGCTTATCTTCAGTATCCTATAAGGGTATTGGCATTTATTTATCCATCTGAGTATACGAACGCTTTACTTGAATGGACGAGTAGAATTGTCACAACCAATGACTCATGGCTGTATATGTTTGGTGAAAATTCTGTAGATGTCTTTAATTTACCTTATTTATTTAGGAACTTGACCTTTTTAAATATTTTATTTGGACTTGGATTCGGCACTACATCTTTTTATTTAGGGGCAGCTACCGATGATTTCTATATAGCTCAATTTTTTGCCCAACTTGGCATCATAGGTAGTTTTTTGCTGACAGCATTACTTTTTCGTAGTTGGAAGAGCGTTTTTTTATGCTTGAGTGATATTAATTCTCGATTTAAAAAAGAAGCACTGATATTAGTTTGTTTCTTAATTTTATTTCCATTTTTTGTCATTCATAGCGGCATTTTACTTAGAAAATCTTGTTGGATTTTGTTTTGTCTGATGATATTAATTTCAGTGAAAATAGATAATAAAGTATCTAATTAACTATGCTATTACCTCAATCATCTAATAAGAAAATATAGATGCAAACAGTCGCTATTGTTGGTGCTTCTGGATACATTGGAAGACGTGTTGTAGATGA
>JBIJDE010000160.1:0-9576 GCA_044344305.1 Armatimonadota bacterium | reverse complement strand
ACCATTTGGGTGAATTTTTACCGGTTTCAACCGGAATGCCAATACTGTGCCATATTCTGTCCCGCCATACAACGCAAGATTGGTATCAAAAGTTGCTCCCCAATAGAAATTACCCAGCGCATTAGGAAATAGCTCTTCTTTCTCAATTACCATATTACCATTCAAATCGCTCCAGAAAAGCTGTGCTGGTGACCCCTGGTTGATATATTTCTGCTGGCGTTCTTTCACTGCCTTGGGTGTATCCCATGCTTTTTTCCAATCGGCGAACCAGGGGTAATCCTTCAATGAATTCATCGCAATCATTCCGCCAATGAATACAAATCTATCTCCCAGGCGCATCAGCAAACCGGTTTTATCTGTTCCCCTGATATAAGCATATTGTTTGCCATTTTTCAGTGTTATGGGGTGGCGTGGGCATACAGCAGGTTCGCGGAGTACCGTCGCTTCCGGTCGCCAGATGCCTTTGTTTAAATCAACTTTCCACTGTACCCCATGACAATAAACGCGAGATGGGTCTGACGGGTCCATGGATGCATAAGTACTGTAATGAGAAGCACCGAAGAACTCGGTAACTAAATTTCCGTTTTTCACGTTCCACACGCTGAATCGTTTTGGATTGTGGTCCTGTTCGGCAACCCATAATTGTCCTTTTGCATCAATCGCCAGTCCGATGGGGTTATAGACGCCGCGTTCACCGTTCCACTTTCCGAGAATGGAACGTCCACCAGCTTTTCCAATGGCGCGTTGATATTTACCCTTGAAATCAAATATCGTAATATTTTGCATGGAACCCGCATTGGCAACGTAGAGATTGTTTTTTGCATCGACACTCAGTGCCTGTGGGGTATCGATATTTTTATCTGCAAAATCGCTGATTTTACCATCTGCCAGTGAGATGACAACTACTTTTGTACCAAGAATAGCATAAATTTCATTTTCACTTCGCTGGGCAATCGCACCAAGTTGCGGCTGGTCTTTGCCGGCATCGCCGGTTAGTGTCAATGTTTTCTGTACCTGTCCGGTCTTTTTGTTAAATATCACAATATGGTTATGTTGCGTTTCGGTATCCAGTTTCGGGTCGCGCTCTGTCATGTACCATGGTTTTGGCGTCCATCCGGGGAATGCGGCTATCAGTGTATTATTATTCACTGCCAGACCCACTACTTCCATCTTCACTTCTGCCGGTATCTGCGCCCGCGGGACATCGCCGTCAAACTTAACATGCATTCCAGTATCAAGCCGGGTGCGGATAAGTCCGATTTGACCGTTTACGCCGCCATATAAATATCCATATTCGCCATCGCTGATGAGACTATTATTATGCACATCATATCGTTGTCCCCATTTTTTTTTACCGTTTTTGTCAGTCCCGATATAACCCCAGCCAGCCTCGCAGCCATCCCAACCGAGAAGCATTCGATCACCTGCGTTTGCTATTGCACTTGGCGCGCCATGGTCAGCCCCCCAGGCACCAGCTCCGTCAGCAGTAGGAAAAGGTGGGTTGCCGGAATTATGCACTGACAACTTGTATTTCACTTGCAATGGGTCATGTACCAGTGCTTTCCAGTTATATGCCCCCGCTGGCAGCGGTGTACCGCTATCTCCCAAACCATCCCATGTTTCGGTTACGATACCGGCTTTACGCGGTTGTGCAATAGCGATATGCCGAACCGGAGCATTTTTTTCATTTACCAATGCCACTGTTACCAGGCCATCTTTTGGCAAGTTATAGGTGAATTTCAGTGGTGTTGGCGGTGGTGTTTTCACATTCGCTTGTTGTTGAGCCAAATTGCCAAGAGGTGAAAAAATCAATTTCCCCCAGCAGCCGGTCTCCTGAAACGCAAAACCGGGACGGCTTTGCAGTCCGTTAGCAACCCCACCCGGCTCAATAGCCGAACCATCAGGAATAGCCCAATGCACCTGGCAGGTAGCAGCGGTAAGGTCGCCAGCTTTCAATTTATAGGTATCGCTCATCACTTTCCATGGTATGCGGTAGGTCAGTGAATATCCTGTTTTCTCTGGCCGCAATTTATATGCCGCCTGATACTCAGCATTCGGCACTATGCCATCGCGCCATTCTGGACGCAAATTCAGATACTTCATTCCGTATGCCAGTTGTAATACAGGTTTCTTTTCAGCACCATAATACCAACACAGTAAATGGATAATCTGGTCAGTCGGGTCGTTTTTAGTATCAAATGTCGAGGAAATACCGGGGAAAGTCGGTTTCACATAAACGCGAATCTGCATTGCGTCGCCATTCCACCCGCGCGCGGCGTCAGTAACCGGGTCATGCGCGTTCATCATTGGGGTAGCGTCAGTCACATCAACACCCAGATATATCGCGTCAGCGTCATACATTACATACATTTTAGCGTTGCGTGTTGCCCGGGTTTCCGGGGTGGCAAAAATATCTATGCCGCCGGAGGTATCCCATTTACCCAGAGTTCCGTCAATAACAACATCTTTTGGAACCGGCACAGCATACATTCGTGATGCCATTGAAGTGTTGCCCTGGGCTGATATTATGGCAATTAAATTGCAAAATAACATCATAAAGAAAAGCAGTTTTAAAATAACTCGATATTTCATATTGGATTTTCCTTTTAACGGACATGGAAAGAAATGCCATACGTTGATTTTATGACATTATTTTAACAGAAAAGTTTTGAAGAAGATATTTTCAGGGAGTATAATGGAAATATACTCCCTGAAGCAGGATTAATAATCACCGAATTTTAACATATTGTTACTATTGACCGATTTTCAAATTATTTACCGATAACGATACGTTATTATATCCACTCATGGTAAATTTACCTGGAACTAACCAATTACTTCCACTCTTAACTGCAACATTTCCACTTTTATCTCCAACTGTCCAATAGATAGTACCCTTAACAATATCAAACTTGAATGTTGTCCATTTTGTGTAAAAAGTTGATTCTACTGTTGTAGTTGTACCTATTTGTGTTCCATTTATAAATAATTTGAAATCGTTTCCGCTGCCATTCCAAACACGGTCAGAATATAGTTCAACAATAGTATTATTACCTGTGTCTAATATTGCAATTTTACCAACCTGAGTGTAATTGCCTGAAAATTTAAAATTTCCGGCAATTACGTATTCAACAGGATTTGCTGTTACTGCCAATGTTCGTTCAGCGGTTGTAGTTACGCCATTATCACTTATAACAATTGCAGGGTCTGGAGTACCAACACCATTTACAACTGTTACAGTTTGAGGAGGCCAACTGGTTATATCAGCAGCTGGTGTTCGGGTCCATTTGCCGCCGTCTGCGTTATTTGGCAATGAACCAGCTGAAAGATTATTCATCAGGCTGGTATCTGCCTTAATAAATGAAACTATATTATTAACAACTGATACATGTCCATCAAGATAAGCATAGATAGCTGCCGAAGAATGTCTCGGGTCAATATCCATGAAACTTCCCAGAATATTTCCTGTTCCAGCTTTTGCATCAGCAATAATCAATTCTTCTGTTGAATTAGAAAATTCGCCTATTGACCGACCAGACATACCAGCACGATAACCATATCCATTTACTAATGACTTGCCAGCAGTTGGGCAAATAATCACACCCGGATCAAGTTTCAGTGCTGACCATATCTCTGTTGTTGTCGGTAGTGATTCTTCATGGTCCTGTGCGTACATTTGAATAGTAGCAGCAATTTGTCGTTGGTTGCTGGTACAGGTTGTCTGTCGCGCTTTCTCGCGTGCCCTTGCGAATACCGGAAATAAAATCGCGGCGAGGATAGCTATTATAGCTATTACAACTAATAATTCTATTAGGGTAAAACCCTTAGCGTGTCGCATTTTTCATACCTCCTTAAAGTGTGAAAAATTAGTAACAGGTCGTAAAAGCTAAAAGTACGAACCGGTCCTTATTTTTATTTTACTATCTCTTTAGTTGCTTGTCAATAGAAAAAAAATAATTTTCTTAAATTTTTTCAAATGGTTCAATCTTTTGACGTTTTATAATGAAGTCTGTATAATTTTGCATCATGGTATCAATTATTAAAAAAGCTTCTAATGAAAATAAAGAGATAAAACTATCTCCTAAACATACTGTAACTATTCGGGACATAGCCAAAACTTGTGGTGTAGGCAAGACTACTGTTTCTGCTGCTATTTATGGTAACGGTCATGTAAATGAAAAAACACGCGAAGAAATTTTACGCGTTGCTAAAGAGATGGGTTATGACCCTAATCAGCAAATGTCAGCTCGAAGATTAGGAATGCGGAAGTCAAATAATAAAATATTAAATCATACCATAGGTTTATTCTCATCACTTAATGTTACCGAAGGATCATATATCGGGAAACCATATCAGGGTATAGCTGAAGTATGCACCAAAGAAAATTTTGCTATTTTGTTAACTAACATTCCGGAACATACAATTAGAACCGACCCGACCTATGAATTACCCGGTACATTTTCACGTGGAGATGCTGATGGTGCAATTATGTTTGGATCTCAGCGTAAATTAGTAGATATACTTCGTGCCACATCAGGTTTTGCCAATCGTCCTATCGTATCTTTATTCTATGAAGAAGAAAATACATCATCAATAATATCTGATGATAAACAAGGAACGTTATGCGCGATGAGGCATTTATTAAAACAAGGACATCGAAATATTCTGCATCTGTATACACCCGAACATAGCAATATAACCCGTATGCGTATATCAGGAATTATTACTGCTTTTACTGAAATGAATCTTGATCCTGCTAAACATATACATTGTATTGAATTACCATCAGAACTTATGAATCCAATCAAAGCTCCACATGTATTGCCACAAGATGATGGACCTGGGCAAGATATTACACTTGGTGCAGAAATAATAATGCCTTTTTTGCAAGCTCATCCTGAAATTACCGCTATCTTGTGTGAAAATGATGCTATGGCGCTAAATCTTTGGCATATGCTGCACAATATCGGTATAAAAGTGCCAAGAGATATCAGTTTGATAGGGTTTGACGACACAGATGGCATGATGGATGCGGCAGGAACTAATCATCTGACCACTATTCGTTTGCCGTTATATGATATGGGTCGAGTTGCTACTGAACTTCTGCTTCAGCGTATTACTGGTCAAATAACTGAAGATGAGCAAAGAATACTGCCTGTAGAATTCATTTTAAGGTATTCAACTGCACCACCACATAGATAATGTTTAGTTTGATAAATAATAAATATTAACAAAACATATTTATTTAAACATCGTTATATTGTTGTATTTCTTAACAAAATTTTGATGATTTAATATTGATGTATCTACAATAAAGTTATATAATTTACATCATTATAACTTTTTATGGGGTAAGGCATGTTAATACAATATAGAAAAAATGGTTTTACACTAATTGAGCTGTTAGTTGTAATTGCCATTATTGCCATTTTGGCTGCGATTCTCTTTCCGGTTTTTGCGCGTGCACGTGAAAAAGCGCGTCAGAGTACATGTACCAGCAACCAGCGGCAAATTGCCGCATCAGTTGCGATGTATGCCCAGGATCATGAGGAAACATTACCAGTATCCAGCACTGTCTGGAGCGATATTAAAACAGACCCTGGCGTATTAGTATGTCCTACATTAGGAAAAAGCACTCCTATCGGCTATGTATACAGCAATAGAATAGCCGGTCAGTCATTGGGGAAACTTGATGACCCGACATTGTGTATCATCACAGGCGATGGAGTAAAAGATACTCTTAATAATGTCGCGCTTAAAGCATCCTCAGTAGATAAACGTCACAGTGGGTATGCAATATGCAGTTATGCCGATGGTCACGTCGGCACTAATAACAATGTAGTATTGTTGCCGGCACTGGATTTGCCAGTGAAAACGAATCTGGCATATTGGATGAAAGCAGATGCGCTTACTGCTGCAACAGGTTCAACAGTTAGCACATGGGCTGGTATCGACCCGGGTAATACTGGCAATACCACCCTTGCAAGTGGTACAGGTGCTACTTTTACCACAGATTCAAGTGGACGAAAATGTTTGAGCTGGACTGCTGATGGTTACTATAGTACCCCCAGTTTAAGTGCTAATTTCAGTGGAGCTACTACTGGAACTGCGATTGTTGTTTACAAACCAACTATTGATAGTTATGAAATCTTCAACGCCAGTCCTGCCGGCGGTGGCACATGGACATCATTCAGCGGTAATTGTTATCCTGGAGCATTTAGAAATAATCGTATTGATGCTCCTTATGCTGGAATGCCTGGTACTGCATCTACTATTTCAAATGTCACCTATGTTTCCGGTACTGGTGCCGGCACTTATGTAACCTATGTAAATGGTGTCGCAAAGGCTCCTGCTGGCAACCCGGATTGGTATGCTGGCATTGGTGTATGCCGAATAGGAAATAATAATATAGCGAATTCACCATTCAGAGGCTACCTATATGAAATCATCGTTTACAAATCTGCGCTTTCTACTGCAGACCTTACATCGGTGAATGATTACCTTAAACTGAAGTGGGATTATTAACCGATATTTTAAAACCACTACATCAAAAATCAAAGACTTCCGCATAATACACACGATTAATACATAACCAGTCAACGTATTAATCGTGTGTATTAATTATGTATTATAAAGGTCACCATCTATTACCAATCCTGTTGCAGATGGCACAGTATACATTAGCGTTGCCATTATGGTGTTACCCTGGATTGATGTTATGGAGCAAAAGCCGCAAAATAACATCATGTATAAAAGCTGTTTTAAATATGCTCGAAATCTTATTTTAGATTTTCCTTACATCAGGCATTATAAAAACCGGAAGAGTAATCATAAAATCAATTCCTCTTCCGGTTTTTACTATATTATTACCTTCTACTCTTTTACAACCCGCCAACTCAACGTCTCGCCAACCTTAATTTCAAACGCTTCCGGCAGTTTGTATCTGGTGTAATCGCCGACTTTGCCTGCTGTTTCCATGTTAATGCAATCGACGGTTTGGGCGGTGCTGCCGGTTAGTAGTTCCAGTTGGGTTATTGTGTTCCCATCGGTAAATACACGCTGAACTAGCAGGGATACTGTACCTTCTTTGATAGTGGCGGTTGCCCAGAAGTTCGGATGGACTATCGGGTATTTGCCTTCGTTTTCGGCGCGCAAGCGCAGTGCGCCATCTTCCGTGGTGTAGAAGAAATCGAGCCAGGCGTCGTAGACCAGCCAGCTTGCCGGGGCTGTCATATAATACGTTCCCCAGCTTAATTCACCGTTAGGGCGGTACATCAGCCTGGTGTCGCAGGGGTGGCGGTGGCTGTCGTCAACCGACGCCATCATTCGCTGCCATATTGGCATCATGCGCGGGTCATTTACCGATGCGACTGCCGTCATCATGAAACCTTCAACGTAGGGGAGCCAGCCATATTCGACGGCTTCCGCGCCATCGGTTCCAACTTCGTCCGGTGGTACGTTAAAGCGAGCATTGCCATTTTGTGTGATAACTGCGTTGATGCATGATAGCAGTTGTTTGGTATCCAACACATCAGTGCCTGTCAGCATACGGTTGAACACCTGTCCTGCCACCTGACCGGCGTGGCAGGTGTCGCGTTTTACTCCGTTCACGCTGCCGTAAGCGATGAAATACTCACCATTCCAGATGTCTGCGTTCAGGCGGGCAATAGCCGCTTGCCGCCAGCGTTTCACGTCGTCATTCAGGCTGTCGTCGCCCATCTTGGATGACCATCGTTCATATATCGCCAGGGCCGCCAGCCATAATGTGGCCATGTAGCCGGTAGTGCCAAAATAGTGATATCCGTCATAACTGGTTCCCAGCCCGTCGCCGACCTGTGCAACGCCATTGCCTTCGTCAGCCCATTTCGCGTGTTTCAGCAATGCGCGTTTTGCGCGTGGGAAAATATCTTTTTCAAAGGCCGCATCACCGGTGCTCCAGGCGTGACGTGCGGTCTGGATGATGAATGAACAGGTTAAATCGGGCCAGTTTATCGATCCTGCTGTACGGCTAAGATGCCCGCCACCCAGGTCGTGCTGGATTCCGCCATCATCGCCTTGGATAGCGGCAAATAGTCTTAATTCGGTATCATTTAACTGCGGGAAAAGCAGTTGGGTTGATGGGTGTGCAGCCAACCGCTGGTCAATAGTGCCGTAGGTTCCCGCCATTTCAGTAGGACCTTCGTTAACGCTAAATTTTCCTTCGCGGGTGTAGACGCTGTTTGATACCAACGGGTAGTTACAGTTGCTCAGACGTTCTCGCAGCCATTCCGGCAAGGTGCTGTCATCGATAAGGCTGGATAATGACCCGGTATCTGCTATAATCGCATCAGCGTTATTCAGTAATTCCGCCAGCATTTCTGCACCATTTGTAAAATTATTCTGCCAATACATACCCAGATCGACGCTGAGTGAATCAACCCAATTTGGCATGGCAGTAACAACAGCCATATCGGTGGTAATAGTTGCACCAGCAGGGATGGTGATAGTGGTGCTTAATTCGCCATCATCAGCGATTGATATAGTCGAAACAGAAGATTGTTCATTAATTATAGTGCCAAGGTAATGGTCGCCGGATGCTGATAAATAACTCTGTTTCGGGGTGCCGGTATATTGTAGCGCGGTGATATTGTCGCCAATTTTTTCTGTAGATATTTTCCTTCCGGTAGGGTCGTCGTAATGGTGGTAATAACCGTCACCATAGCCAATTTTACTTTCAGCTTTGGCTACGCTGCCGCCGATGCCAATAAGATTTGGCCAGCCCATACGGCAGGTTATGGTGCGGGGGGAACTACTATTATTTGTAACAGACCAACGAACGATAAAACCGGGGATACTGGCGTGCAGGTGATCCTGTGGTGTTAAGGTTCCTGATAATGTAACAGCGACATCGATGCCATCAATGATGTTAGCGGATTTTAAGATTGCCTGGGGAAAACGTGGGGTGTAATCAATCTTTTTACATGCCAAATGACCGGTTACGATAGGGCGGGTGGCAATGTCGACGGTGACATCATCTTCACTGATTGCCATATACGCGCCGGGCAGACCATCCGGGTTTTCCAATGGACAGTCCTGGTTATTATTCATGCTGAAATTGCGGAATCGGCCATCGCGGCAGATATCAACCCGACCACCGCCGATGCCGCCTAACGGCACACCGGTAGGAGCCCATGATGGGTCAACCTGACCGGCAATCCATTCATCAGCCTGGCCATTGGCGATAAATCGCGGCCAGGTGCAGAGCAATAATTCCGCTGAGGTAATATCGGCAGGCCAATTATTGAAGGTGAGAGTGCCATTGCCGCGGGATACCGATATCATGCCGGGACAGAACCAGGCAAGTTGCGGGTCAATTGACGGGATAACCGCCGGGTTCGCAGCGCCTTCGCCAGCAGCAATATCATAATCCTCGGTTCGCAGTCCACCAACACAAACGTGCATCGATACGCCGGATAATCGCGCAACGTCAGCCTTTGGCACTCGCACGAATACGAAATAAGCCAATCGTCCCAGCGGACTGGGGATAAAAATATCAATCGGCTTGGTAGGGTTAACACCTAAAGTAAATAACTCCTG
>JBIJDE010000201.1:0-8237 GCA_044344305.1 Armatimonadota bacterium | reverse complement strand
TTGATTTTTAATTGATCTAAAACACAAGCAACATATCTTGATGATTTTAATGTTGTGTTTGTTGCTCTTTAATATACATATCAATATCATTGACAGTATATGCCACACCTGTTGTGTGAAGTGCTTCATAACATGCGATTATATAATCAAGCACATGGTATTTTAAAAACAACTCTATAACTGCTTTACCTTTTAAACCTTTTTTGGTTTTATATTCCTCGATGCAATATATCAAAAATGGCATTTCTTGACTCATATTATGCTTCCTCTGGATATGTTATTTTCCCTGTTGTTTTTTCTTCATCAAGCATAGACAAAAGCATCTGTGGACTTAGATGCCATAGTTTTGTTTCCTCTTCTTCGAGAACAGAATAAAGTTCTGATTTATAAAACATTTCTGCTGCTTTAATTTCATCAATAGAGTATTTTTCTATTATCAACTCAATTACCTGCGGAATAAGAAGGATTAGCATAGCTGTAAATTTATCTTTTTCCATATTATCTTCCATCCTCTAAGTTTAGCGTTCCAACATATTGCAGATATGATAGGGATGCTGACGTAGAAAAAACAATTTGATTATAAACAGTCTTGATTTTCAATGCCTGCAAGGTTTGTTCTTTAGACAAAACTCCTGATGTGTAGAGTAGAAATGTTTGATAGATATCATCATTTGCAACTGGACCATAAACTAAATCATAGATTTCGCCGTTATAAGTACCGGAACGGTTTTGTGCTACAAAATCAAGCCATGATTCATTAGGATAACTGAAATTCAATGCTTTTAATTCTTTAAATGCTGCATCTTTGTCAAAATCATAGATGTTAACAATAATATCTCCAGCCTTGCGACGCATATATACTTTCGTTGCAAAACTAACAGCCTGTTCTTTATTAGTTGTAGTATAAAATCCAAATCCGAAATCCAACAGCCTGTTTTGGATTATTAATTCTGGTTTTTCTACTATAACATTGCTGCCATGATACAATTTCATTCGTTAACTCCAGAATTTATCAATAAGTTAATTCATGTTTTTGAACAAACTTATTATACAGTCAATTGCAAAACCTTGCGATACCCTGAAAATGGATAGAGTTTTTGAAATCGATTGCAATCGTCAGAAATCGACAGCAATCGTTTGAAGTCGATTTCTATCGATTTTGTTGCCGAAAACTGAAAACTGAAAACCAAAATTTCTCTCTTCACTCTTCTCTCTTCTAAAGCTTCGCGTCCGGTCCGATTAGCAGTTCTTTTACCTCATCTTTTTCCACTTTTTGTGGGGTTATCATGATGTCGTGGGTTAAGATGCGGAAACCTTTGGGGTCCATCATTACTACGCGCATTACAGTGGTAATGCCTTTATCCAGGGATTCCCTGGCACTGCTGTTCCAGATAGGAACAGTTACGGTGCAACTTTCACCTGGTGCGCAGTTTACCTGTATATCGCGCCATTCGCGGGTGCATGCTCCCTTTGCCCAACTCAGCATGGTTCGGATTGTGCATTGGTTCAGGTTGATGGCGTTGAATTGGTTATTCAATTCAAAAGTAATTTCATTTTCTCCGTCATGCCATTCGACTTGCTCAGGGAACCATACCGGGGAGAATAGTACGCGCATTGCCCAGAAAAACGGTTTTGGCAACAAATCTGCGGTGACGATTCCCCAGTCATTGTCCTCTGCCCATACTGTCCAACCCCAGGGATTAGCACCTGCGGCGCCACATATCCACGGGAAATATGCCCCGCCCAGACAGGATGGTTCTCCGCGCATGTAACCCCATTCTCGTCGCAACCGGTCGGTGAATACTTCCAGCGAAGATCGTCCGGAATCCTGATTTTCTGGAACATCGCTGATGATATCGCCGTATGGCGCGTGCAATAAATCCGGTATCAGGTTGGCGATGCCATATTCAGAACTATACCATACTCCGCTCCAGCCATTTGCTATTGCTTCTTCGCGGGTGGTACTTTGCATCCCGCCGTCCCAGGCAATCGGATTTTCCACTACGCCGTTTTTCAGGAAGTTTTTAATATGGTGGAATGAATAATGGGTGTCGGCGATGTCGCCATTACGCAGTTCCAGAATACCGCGGATGGTATTTGCCGGACCAGGCGGCGGGAACATGGTCGGCCGGCTGGGATCAAGCAATTTGGCGAACTGATTATATATTTTCATGTGGTTATAACCATCTTCCGCTTCCACTTGTTTTGACGGCATATTTTCGTTTCCGATACTCCATACCATCACCGATACGTGGTGACGGTCGCGAATAATACCGCCATGAATCCTCTGCATTGCTGGTCCAACCCACAACGGGTCGGCTATGTAGTCGGTGCCCCAGTCAATCGGTAGTTCCTGCAACAAATAAATACCCAACTCGTCGCATAAATCCGCAAGGTAACGCGGTCCCAGGTAATGGGTGCGGATACAGTTTATATTCGCCTTTTTCATCAACATCAGGCATTCACGCAACCATGATTCCGGGGTATACATGCCAAACTCCGGATGATAGGTGAGGTGATTAACTCCTCGGAACTTCACCGGGTTACCATTTAATTTCGGCAATCCGCCGGACAGGTCAAACCGGCGAAAACCGGTGCGATATATTGTTGTCTGGTCTTTTTCTCCCGGCAATTTTAAAGTTATTGATACATTATATAGATTTGGGTATTCATCATTCCATAATTTGGGATTATCTACTGTCAGCGATACTGGAATGGTAATAGTTGAATTGGATTCAATTAATACGAAATAATTTTCCCACGCAATTCCTTTGTCACTGTCTGATATCTTTACGGAAACCTCACCGCTGCGCTGATATTCAGATAAGTTGCGAACTGTTACATTTCCGGATAATGTGCCTATTGAAAGTCCGTCATTAAGGCTGGCAATCACATGGTAATCCGCTATCTGGCAATCATCAGTCGCGTGAAAATAGGCATTTTGAGAGATTCCTGCGAACTCACCTGCATGGCGTGGCATGTCCATTTTTACAAATGGATGCCGGCGCAACAGACGTACCGCAACCAGTGCTTTCTTGCCAGGGGTTACTAAATCTGTCACATCATATTCAACCGGAGTCAATCCGCTGGTGTGTTCACCCAGCAATGTTCCATTCAGGTAAATACGACCACCGGGATATATGCCGTCAAATGTCAGATAGATGTGTTTTCCAGACCATCTATCAGGGATGGCAACAACTTTGCGAATGACTGCGCCATCTTCCGGGTCGATATGACTCAACCCGATACGATCCCAGCCGGAGATAGTTGCCGCAGCGGTTTCAACATCCTGGGTAAATACCTTTCCCGGCTGTATCACGGTTTCCCAATGGTTGTCATTAACCATTAGCGAAGCCAATGTTGCTTCATCCTCTGCGAATGGCCAGCGGGTCACCTGCCAATCACCATCGATGGAAACGCGGTTATTCTCACCACATAATTGTGGTATATATGACACAGGATGTATTGTTGTTTCATGCCCGCCATCAAAGGTAATCCGGGTTACTTCAGAAACAGACAATTGTCGTGCAATCAGCTCTTCGCCGTTAATAATCATAGTAAAATGTTCCTTATAGGAAGTGATGTAATCCGCACACATTATAACCGTTCCAACTAACTATTAATAGGGTTTTTGGTGTTTTTTTATTAATTACACAGAGATTCACAGAGGAGACACAGAGACACACGGAGTGTTTCTGTAATTCATACAGATAGTTATTAATATTCAGTCACCGTATGGAAAGGGACGCAAGTCCGGCTCGATTCACAGCAAAGATATCTCCCTAAGAACGCCAATCTCCTGATTGGCGAGTGGTTAAGATGAAAGATTGTCGAAAATCCGCCGGACTTGCGTCCCTTTCCATACGGTGACTATACATTTTACACTTGTTACTAACATGCTTGGTTTTTCAATTATATTTAAACAAATCCTTGGAAAATCGGCCGTCCAACTGCTATGGCGCGTAGTTTATATTCAAGGAATACCATGCCGGTAGTTAGTGTACCGAGTTGATTGTTGGTTAGCATTGTGCGTTCAAGGGCGAAACCTTCGATGTTTGCTTCTTGAATTCGTTCTTCCAATAGTTTTGCCATCTCGGTATGCAGCCACTCGCGCGCTTCCTCAAGGGTATTAAATGGTTGGCATTCTTCTGGTGTGTATGCTGCAAATCCGTATTCAATTGGCAATACCGAACCTTCAAGCTGCATGGTCAGTACTCCGGAGATTGCCCCGACGGCGTTGGCAACTTCGGCATGTTCTGGCACGATTAATTGCGCTCCCAGTTTCTTCGCCGCTGCTTGTGCCAATACCTGGGCAGGTGCGCCAATGGCCACCAGCGGGTTATCGCAGTGTGTCTGTATCGACAGGCCAAGGGTGTGGGTATCTGTACAGAGCAACCGCAACAGTTCGCGATTGACAGGTCCATTTGGGAAATCTGGCAATGTGGATTGACGATGGCGCAGTACGCGGTGCAGTAGTTGCATCGTCATTTTATTGCTGAATGTCTCGAAACAGCGTGCGGCAAACGTATCAGTATCGGTGTCTGCCTTATGGGCGAATATACGCAGGCCGATTTCAGAGGCTTCACGATTCCACACTGTATACAACCCTAAAACGTGCATAATATCGGTTAGTGTCAATGTTGATTGCTGGATAACCCCAGACGTTTCCATACGTTCAACCGGCACCAGCGATGGGTCGCAAACATCAATTAATTCCGCTATTTGTCGGCGTGAACGTGGACCGTCTTTTAGTGCCGCCAACATGCGTTCTTCGGTTCCGGTCAGGTCGTTATCTTTGCATTCACGCATCAATCGGAAAAACTCAGTTGGCTGTACAAGGGGTGAATTGATTTCCCGTAGCGACCAGAGGTTATTCAATTCATCCAGAATATATGGATATTCATGCGCCAGGTATGCGAGTGGTATGGCGCGGCGCGGACCGATGGTCAATTCACCTTGTCTGTTGAGGGCTATGATGCTGTCTCCACCCAGGCCGATGGTTTCAATATCCACGGCACATACGTTAGTGTTCCAGTCGGCCACGCTGGCGCCTGAAGAGGTGACAATGGGGTCGCCATTAATGATGACTGCAATGTCACTGGTGGTACCGCCAATGTCGACCACCAGACCATCACGAACACCGGATAACACCTGGGCACCGCAGACGCTGGCGGCCGGGCCAGACAGAATTGTTTCCACCGGGGTATGCCGCGCAGTTTCTTCACTCATCAGCGTACCATCGCCGCGAACAACCATCAACGGTGCGTGAATATTGTGGGCCGCCATCGTCGCTTTGACATGGCTGATAAGATCGGCGATGATTGGCAACAGTCGGGCGTTAAGACAGGCGGTAATGGTGCGTTTTATGGAATCAAGCTGCATGGTGAGGGTATGTGCGCAAACGACAGGTTTTGTCGTCATTTCGGCAATTATTTCTGCCGCGCGAATTTCCATAGCGGGGTTTCGTGCACTTGCCATTCCGCTTATCGCGATGGCATCGACATTATCCTGTTCCAGCAGTATCGCCACCGCATTGCGTACTTCCGTTTCGTCCATTTCTTCCATTACCTGGCCGGTTATATCCGGGCGTCCACTCACCACTTGGCGCGGGTAATGATTCACCTTTTCAACGGCATATTTATCAAACCCGAGCAGCAGCGCACCAACTTTATCGCCTTTGTTCTCAACGATGGCATTGGTGGCGAGGGTAGTGCTGAGCGAAACAAGCTGCACCCTTTCCAGCATGCCGGTCGGCAACTGGCTGATAGCATCAGCAATACCACGACTCAAGTCATCTCTGGTAGTAAGCGACTTCGCTTTCGCCAGCACTTGTTGTGTCGAAAACTCAAGGATTACGGCGTCTGTATAAGTTCCGCCAGCATCAATTCCTAAACCGTATGGCATAATTTACCTCTTATTGTATGTATTAACATGGATGGGCAGGATGGACAGGATATATTTTTTATCCTGCCTATCCTGCCCATCCATGTTAATTAACTTATTTCTTCAAATCTTCCTGCGGCGTTCTGAATACTTTTCCTATTGCTTCGGCAGCGGGTTTCATGCGGCCGTGCATATCTATTACCGCGGTGTTGGCGGTACAGGGGAAAGAGTCGTGGCCCATCCAGTAGATGATGCCGCCGATGCCGGGGAAGCGTTTTTTTGCTTCGGTGGTGGCGATGCCCAGGGCTTTTGCCTGGCGTCCCTGGCTCCACTCGACATATTCTTCCAGGGTGTCTGGCTCTTTGCCGAACTCTTTCTTGTATTCTTCCCACTGAATCCACCAGTAGGTGCGGCGCCACAGCGGGTTATCGATAGAGCCGGGTAGGGCTGACAGGTTGCCGCGATAGCCTTCGATAATATCGACAGGGCTACAACCGGCACAACCTACTTCGGAACGAAACAGCGCGTCATCATTTGCCCAGTAACGCTGCCAGTCTTCCCAAGACATGCGATCCATTCCCCATGGACCGTGGACATCCCAATGCAGTTCTTTGCCAAAATCTTCCTCGACGGCGAAGAAGCGCGGACCGCTGGATGAGGTAGGGGTAAAGCGATGGGTTGGATCGATTGCGGCGACGATTTTATTGATATTTGCCATCATTGGATGGGTCATGTCGATAGGTTTGCCAATCCCCTGTTTGCCGCCGTCAAGCGCACCTTGCAATTCGTTGCCGCCGCACCAGAGTAGAAGTGAAACGTGATGTTGGCGTCGGCGGATGTAGGTTACCGCGATTTCGCTCATCTCAGCGATGGATGTTTCATCTTCCGGTGGCCAGTTGTCCATGCCGGATGATGACAAAGGGAATTCCTGCCAGACCAGGATGCCTATTTCGTCGCAATAGTTGTAAAAATCTTCGCGTTCCAGCACTGCACCACCCCAAACGCGCATTACATTACAACCCATTTCATGGTAAGTATCCAGTCGGCTGGTGACTTCTATTGATTTTACATCGGCGTAGTTCGGGCGTACCGGTGTCCAGTCAAATCCCTGAAGGAAGGTGGGTACACCATTAATGACGCACAGCCACGGGTCGGCGTGTTTCGGCGCGTTGGCACAAGGCAGCCATTCAACGTGTTTGAAACCAACGCGTTTAGAAATAACATCGACAACATTTCCTGCCGCATCGGTTAACTCAACTGTCAGGTTATACAGCGGTTGCGCGCCGGCGCCATTTGTCCACCATAATTCTATCGGCAAATCTGCGTAATTGCACCCGGCAATGAATGCACCGCGAGAAATTTCCTGCTGCCAGATGGTTTTTTCGCCATTTTCCAATGTTATCTTCACGCCGGTCCCGGCATCGCCGATTACTTCGCCGCCGATGTTAAGGATACCGGTTTTTGTCTGCACATCGGCATCGGTGGTGACGAACAGGTTGGATATCTCCTCGCCGTCGGATACAACCAGTTCTATTTTATCCCAGATACCGATTTGCACCAGTCGGCTCACCCAGTCCCAATGGTAATTAAAGCGAGTTTTCCATTCCTTCATTTCCGAGGTAAAACCGAATTGGCCCAGCCAGCGCGGCGGGCAGTCAAATACAAATTTCAGGGTGTTTTTATCGTCAGTTTTACAGGTGGAAACATCAAAAGTATGCGGTTTAAAAGTTCCGCAGAAAGTTGCAATTTCTGCGGCATTCCAATAAACCCAGCCGTTATAATCAAGTCCCTGGCATTCGATGCGCGCGGTCTTGCCTTCTGCCAGCCATTCTGCCGGTATCTTCGCGTCAAACAGCCAGTGGCGGTTCTCCACCCATTCGCATTGGCGGGCATTTATCCCCATGTTCCAGTCCGGCAGCAAGCCGTTTTGCAACAGTGCATTCTGTACCGACCCCGGCACCGTCGCCGGTATAGTGGGAATCTCTGACAGTGTGCCAAGTCCCAGCTCCATATTCATAGCTGCCCGCCACTGGTGGGGGGTAAACCCGGTCACCTGCCAACTACATGCAGATAAATCATAACGCTTTTTCATAAAAATAGTCCTTGTATTATTTGACCGATTTGACGGGTGTATTGTAGCAAATTATTATCAAATTATTGTAGATATGACACATAAATTTGAAGTTTTTTTATTTACATCGATTTATAGGATTGAAAGGTAGAGTTTCATGATTACTTTAATAAAAAGTTGAATTGTTAATAGCTGACAAATCTATTGTATTAATTCAATTTTAGCTGTATAATAGTTTTATTAGACTGAATTATGGGAAAATTAAAAATATGGCTGACAGATC
>JBIJDE010000349.1:0-5421 GCA_044344305.1 Armatimonadota bacterium | reverse complement strand
TTTCGCATTTTATAGTTTAGCAACATTCATTATAGTTATCCATAATTTCCTGAACACCATGAAAAAATTGGTAAATAATGAAACATTATCAATTTCACATGGTTCATTATATCATTGATATATCAAAAAATGAGAAAAAATATTTTTTTTATCGGTTTGTGCAGGAATTTCATTGTCCGATATAAAATATGGTATAATTAACAAAGTTATATTCAGTAAAAATATTAAGTTCATTTCTTTGGAGGTTTTATCATGACGCTACGTCAGGTTTTTACAGCATTAGTCGCAGCAGCCTGCCTTGTCGTTGCTCTGGTCGGTTGTGACGGACCAGCACCGGGTTTAAACCCAACTCTAACGGTACAAGTCGCTGGTAGTGATAAATGGTCAAATATTGAAGCTGGAAGCACTGTACCTTTAACAAGTACTTCTAAAACAGCAGATAATGACCTTATTACCAAAACAACGTGGTCAGCATCGCCAGCTATTGGGAAAATGTTGATTGATTCTCCTGTTGCTATGAATAATGCATGGGTGGCTCCTTCAGTATCATTACCTACAGATGTTGATATAATTTTGCATGTTGAAACTAAAATGGGTGGAAAAACAGACATGATAGTTCATCTTGTTGTTGTACCACGCGGTAACTTACCCATTTATGAGTTCTCAGCAGCATTATTTGCAGGTGGTACTGCAAACGTTAAGGAAGGAACATTAATTATGTTAGATGGTGATGTCAAAGTTAATAATATTAAAATCAGCGATCCTACGGATTTACTTAACTTTGATAACTCGATTAAATATGAATGGGCGGGTATCTATAGTAATACAGAAGTATTTGACCATCCGAATATAAAAGCTCCTAAATGGACAGCACCAAGTTTAGCGATAGATCCCCAGAGCGGTACGAAAATACCAGAAACTCATTATTTAAAAGTTACAGTAACGACTAAAGACGGATATTCATCAGTAAACAATATTGTAGTTAATGTGATTCCATAATGTAATTTATTTTCAGGGTGCAGGTTTAAATCTGCACCCTATTTTTTTGTGTAAAGGAGATGAAAATGCCATTAGTAGACATGCCTGTTGATCAATTAAAACAGTATCAAGGCAGAAATCCTCGTCCTGTGGATTTTGATGAATTTTGGGATAAATCAATTGCTGAAATGAAGGCTATTGACCCAGAAGTTGAGTTGATACCGCATAACCTTGATGCGCCATTCGCTGAGTGTTATGATATGTACTTCACCGGCATTGGCGGTGCAAGGGTACATGCGAAATATTTACGTCCTAAAAATGTAGTTTCACCTCATCCTGCTGTTTTACAGTTTCATGGCTATTCAGGTAATTGTGGGGATTGGTCAGATAAGTTAGCCTATGTCGCACGTGGCTATTCTGTCGCTGCTCTCGATTGTCGTGGACAAGGTGGATTATCAGAAGATGTAGGCGGTGCAAAAGGCAATACTCATAATGGTCATATCATTCGTGGATTAGATGATTCTCCTGAAAAACTATTATTCCGGTCCATTTATCTTGATACAGCACAGATGGCGAATATTGTAATGGGTTTTGATGATGTTGACGAAACCCGCGTTGGAGCAACAGGAGGTTCACAGGGTGGGGGATTAACTCTGGCGTGTGCATCATTGGAACCACGAATTAAATTAGTAGCTCCAATTTTCCCATTCTTATGTGATTATTTACGGGTATGGGAAATGGATTTAGATGTTGCTGCATACGATGAATTGCGCAGATATTTCCGCATGTTTGACCCATTGCATAAACGAAAGGATGAAGTGTTTTATCGCTTAGGATATATTGATAATCAGCATTTAGTGTCGCGAATACACGGGAAAGTGCTGATGATTACTGGATTAATGGATACTATTTGTCCACCATCAACTCAATTCGCAGCATATAATAAAATTACTTCTGAAAAAGATGTAATTTTTTATCCTGATTTTGGACACGAAGGGTTACCTGGTTCAAATGATATTGTTTATAACTTCATGGGTGGGTTATAAAGAAATTAAACAAATGACCTTCGCTATTTTGCGAAGGTCATTTGCTTTTAATGTTAATGAAGAAAATTAATTTCTTACTCCTTGAATAGGCGCAGGTATCCTACCTCCACGATGAATAAATACAGATGAATCCATTTTACTTACAGCCATAACTGGTGCTGTACCAAGTAATCCTCCAAACTCTACCATGTCTCCAATGTTTTTACCTGGTACAGGAATTATTCGCACACCAGTTGTTTTGTTGTTGATAACACCTATAGCAGCTTCGTCAGCTATGATGCCTGCAATCGTTTCTGCGGGGGTATCACCCGGTACGGCCACCATATCTAATCCAACTGAACATACAGCCGTCATTGCCTCTAATTTTTCTATGGTTAAAGCACCTTCTATGACAGCATCAATCATACCGGCATCTTCGCTAACCGGAATAAATGCGCCGCTTAAACCACCCACGTATGATGATGCCATCAATCCACCTTTTTTTACAGCATCATTAAGTAGTGCGAGTGCAGCAGTACTTCCAGCAGCTCCACATCGCTGCAACCCCATCTCTTCGAGAATCTGTCCTACGCTATCACCAACTGCAGGGGTAGGGGCAAGAGAGATGTCAACTATGCCAAAAGGTACATTCAAACGACGTGATGCTTCCTGGGCGACTAACTGACCCATACGGGTTATTTTAAATGCAGTTTTTTTAATGGTTTCGGCTAATTCACCAAAATCAGCAGTTGGAATTTTAGAAATTGCGCTTTTAACTACACCTGGTCCACTAACACCAACATTAATTACACATTCAGGTTCACCAATACCATGAAACGCGCCAGCCATAAATGGATTGTCTTCAACAGCATTCGCAAAAACAACTAACTTTGCACACCCAATACCATTTTCTGAAGCTGACATTTTTGCTGTTTTCTTGATGATTTCACCCATAGTCCTGACAGCATCCATATTTATACCAGCACGGGTACTGGCGATATTTATAGATGAGCATACACGTTCAGTAGTTGATAATGCTGATGGGATTGATTGAATTAGTATTGTGTCGCTTACAGTACATCCTTTGTGGACTAAGGCAGAAAATCCGCCAATAAAATTAACTCCGGTTTCTTTTGCAGCTTCATCTAAAACTATTGCGAATGAAGTGTAATCATCTACTCCTGAAGCTGCTGCTATTTGAGCTATTGGGGTAACAGAGATTCTTTTATTAATAATTGGAATGCCGAATTCACTTTGAATTTCATTAGCAATAGGTACAAGATTAGATGCACATTTTAAAATTTTTTCACGGATTTTAAAAAGAGATACTTTTTCATTACTATCTGCACAATCTAAAAGTGAAATACCCATAGTAATAGTACGAATATCAAGGGATTCCGATTCAATCATGTTTATTGTTTCAATAATTTCAAACGGGTTTATTAACGGCATTCTTCACTCACCATTCTTTTCAGGTTTTGCTCCTGCTGCAGGTAATCGCATGAAAGGCAAGTTTATTTTAATTGCCGTTATATCTTTTAATGCAGTCATTGCATATGCAGGTAAAGCAAGGTCAAGGTTTGGACTTAAAATAAATTCGGGTGGCATTTGCCATAAACCATTATTAATTTTCACTTCTACACTAATTCGATCTGTTAATAATTTATCAAAATCAGTTTGTTCAAAATCATCTCGTGACCATGATGGGCGCAGATAATCATTAAATAGAGGGGCTACACCTTCCCAAGAAGGGTCAAGTGCATTTAAAGGTCCAATTACCATCCATTGTGTCATTGTTCGCGTTCTAACCATTTCAGGACTCATGGAATGTTCACGTGGAATAATTTGAAATCCAGCAATATTGCCATGACGTGCTAATGAAATGCAGATAACCCCATTATGATTCGCGCGCAATCTACCTGCATCGGCATACTGTGAACCATTAAATCTACCAATTCCGGCAACTGGTTTTAAGACTTGTCCAATTATTTTACTTTTATCATCCCAATTAACTCTAATTAATCCACCGAAACGATTGTCAAATGTAAAGCTACGCGGGTAATCTATAGGTTGAAGTGATCGAATTACTAACACATCACTTTTTTTAGGTATATAATCAGGTGATATCCGTACTATATCGTTATTTGTCTCTAAATAGACAGGGCTTCCAAGAATCGGTGAAAAATGACCACCAAAAATACCTGTACTACTTTTGATATCAGTAAAAATTGCTGCATATTCTGATAAAAAAGATACACTTTTTTGGGCTTTTTTATTTGAATCTTGCATCATTTCTGCAGGCTCAATAGAAAAAATAATACCACTACCATCAGTTGGACGTACTCCTGTTTTTATATGAATAGCATTTACAGCAGTAGCAGCAACAGATGATAATCGTGACCAGCGACTTGCAGTGTAAGAGTTTTCTGATACTTTCTCAGTATATTTAATTACATGACCTAATAATTTCCAGCTTTTACCACAATCTTCTGAAGCAGATATTTCACCATTTACATCATTCACTATTCTGACGCGATATATCTCTATTTTCTCAGTATTTTGGAATCCTGCGACATCCTTGTTTGGCCCATGGCTATGTATTTGTGAATCATCATTAACTGATTGGGTAAATGCAAATGATGAAATACATAGTAGTAATATGAGATAAATTTTATTCATTTTAAAATCCTGTTCTAATGAGAAAAATACCACGAACTATAAAAGATGAAAAAAGTATAAAGTAAATCAAGTCTTCTTTATATTTTGTTTCTTTTCCTAAACGATAGGCAAAATTTCCATACAATGCACCGAGAAGTATAAACACCAAAATTATAAGATAAGACTTGAGATAAGCTGGATCAAAACGAGATTTCAAGTAAATTGAGTTTGTATTTAACAAAACACCAAGAAAACCTGTATATGCACAAATGAAATGATGATTTATTTTGGGATTTATGGATGTTAATATCAACCATGCCATAAATCCTGCAAGGATTGATACAAAATAAATAGTCATATTAGGGCCAAACACAATATTCAATATTGATAACGTTGTAAGGCTCAAAATAATAGATGTTACTATATAAGGTTCACTGGGGATTATTTCCTCAGAACTCTGGGATAGCTTTACATCATTATCTATATCATCAGGTGGACAATTAAGTAGTTCCATCATCATTATTCCAGTCTTTGTTCCAGTCAATTTTAATTTCAAATAATCTACCCCAAGGTAGAGTTACTTTAAACTGACTGGTGTATGGGAGTTTATATACTTTGCAAACTTCTAACCATAATTTCTGCATTGCATTATCAACTTCCTGCTGTAATACTTCGGTATGTTCACCGCTTTGATATATTGAGGCTCCTAATTCATGGGCTTTTTTTACTATCCATGGGCGTACAATAGACTGATAAAGGA
>JBIJDE010000348.1:0-5443 GCA_044344305.1 Armatimonadota bacterium | reverse complement strand
AGCAGGCGTTACTTGCCCGCCACTGCGAACTGCCATGATGAAGTTCTCTATCAATCGCTGAATTTTAGAAGTTGAATCAATAGGAGCGGAAATTTCTAATGTTGTTCCTCGTAAGATAAGTGAAGCATCAAAAATACGTTCAATAACCCGTAAATGGGCATCTCGTGGGCCAAGCACAGCAAGAGCTTCATTAAAATCTGCAAATACTACCTGCCTGGTGCTAATATCAGAAGTTTTTTGCGAGTCATCAATTTGAGGCAATGAGTATAGCTCCAGAAGAGAAATGGTGGGGTGATAATAATTTCACCCCACTTAAGTTAGTTAACTATTCACCAGTATTATTATTGGTTCTTTTACGTCGGGATGCAGCAATTTCCATGCGGCGACGGCGTTCACTGGGCTTTTCATATCGTTCATGACGACGTGCTTCTTCAAGAATACCAGCCGACTGAACTTGACGTTTCAGTTTGCGAATAGCGGCATCAAGAGATTCGCCATCGCGGACATCTACCATTACCATGTAATATCAACTCCTTCCCGACCACCCCGGTACTTAAACCGGCATTTTCAGATCGACAAAAGTATAGAGATTTAATACATCTATGTCAAATTTTATTACATTCTAATTCATTAATTCATTCATATCAGGTTTTTTAATAAAAATAGCCATCAGAATGGTAATTATTACCAATATAGTAATTCCTGGTAATCCAAGAATACCTCGAGTAATATCATTAGTACCAGAAAGAAAAGCAAAGGATACCATTACGGTACCATTTATAGTACCATGCATAATAGCTGCAGCTATAACTGATTTTGATTTTAAACGAATATAACAAATAATTGGTGTGTAGAATATACAAAAAGCCAACATCATAAACATACCGATTTTGGGATACTGTGGATAATTATAACCATGCAATATTAGTGGTGCATGCCACAACCCCCAAATAACACCAATTAGTAATGAACTGCGCCAAAAACCGAGTGGTGCAAGATGACGCATAAGAAAACCTCTCCAACCCAACTCTTCACCAAAAGCAGCAATAGCATTAGATGTTAAACCAGCTAATAGACCAAAACCAATAAGATACAAATAGATTTGTAAGAGATATATTCTTGCTATATCAGCATGTATTTCTGGTATTTTTGATAATAATTCAGGGATTTTTTCTTTTGGAAAAAAATTATTAATGGAATTTAGAATGACTTCAAACATACCATCCATCTCTCTCGAATATTTAATTCCGGGGATAAATAGTGATATGCCGAAAGTTGCAAAAGCTATTAACAAAGGTGAAACCCACGCCAAAACCCACCAATATGAAACTTTAAACCTGATTTGAAGAGGAGTAATAATTTTGTCTTTAAATATATATTGGGTAATTATTGCTGATATTGCAGGAATAAACATATAAGATAATATTACTGCCAAATAGAGATTTTGCTGTTGATCGAATTTAAGAGCATACGCTGTATAAATCCAAGTAAAACTAATTCCAAAAGTAATTAGTAAAAAAGTACCTATTTTTTTCCAGTTAACTTGCATTTTTCCACCTTAAATGGTTATATTTCGTCCGTCGGTATTTTACCAGATACTTTAAATGATTAAAAGGATAAAATATTATGAAACGTGATATTAAGAAAGAACTTAAATATCTTTATAATCCTAATAAAAACTTTCCTTCTGTTGTTGATGTTCCTGTATTTAATTTCCTTATGTTTGATGGCATGGGTGATCCATCTACTTCGCCAATTTTTCAATGTGGAATTGAATCGTTGTTTTCTTTATCATATACCATAAAATTCATGGTCAGAAATGATATCGGCATAGATTATGGAGTAATGCCTCTTGAAGGATTATGGTGGATGCAAAATGATGAAATATTCGATGTGAATAAGAGAGATAAATGGCAATGGACAATAATGATAATGCAACCTGAATATGTTACTATTGAGGTTATAAATAAGGCTACTGAGAAATTAATTAAACAGAAAAAAACTGAATATATCACACAAATAAGATTTGAGGAATATAACGAAGGTAAATCTATGCAAATTATGCATATTGGTCCATTTGCTGATGAGGACCCCAATATTATACTAATTCACAACGAAATTTTAAACAGTAATCATCAACTTTCAGGTAAACATCATGAAATATATCTGTCAGATTTTCGAAAGACAGCACCTGAAAAATTAAAAACAATATTAAGGCAACCTTATATTTAAGTTATGAATTGGTAGTTGACTCAGGAATAATATCTGCAATATCTTTCATCTCATGTTCATGTTCATGCAGATTCATTTCACCACGACGTACTTTTAATACAAAAATTATCATAGCAAGAATTGGTGGTGCAATAAACATGCCTAAAAATCCCATTAAAGAATATCCTATAAGCAACGAACCGATAACCAGCACCGGATGTAATCCCAAATGTTCTCCAAGTATTCGAGGCATTAAAACCTTACTTTCAAATAAATGCAACAACGTAAATCCTATCAGAACCCACCAAAAAGTTGAACCACTTGAATTAGGAAGCAATAAAACAGCCGCTAATAATGGTATACCACCGATTACCGGACCGATTACCGGAATTGCACGTGAAATACCTGCAATAATACCTAATATCAATGCACCTTTAATGTTCAATAATACAGTTGCAATTGTAACTACAATCCATGCAATAGAACAAAGTATAGCCTGTCCTTTTACATAATGTTGTAATATTTTACCCATTCCCACACTGTAACCTATTACAGTTTTTCGTCTTTCTTTAGGAAATAAATCCATTACTTGATCGCGAATTTTATGAGAATCAGTAAGAAAATAAAATGCTAATAATGGAACAAAAATAAACTCAATTAACATAGCAAATGATTTAATTGTTTTCTGTCCCCAAAGTAATATCCAGGATAAGAAATTAGTAATCATTGCATTATCAGGGTTTTGCAATTGACTTTTCAATTGATCAGCAATATTATTTCGAATATCTTGTGGAATAGAATTTATATACCATTTAACGATATTCTGATAATGCTGCGGCAATTGACCACTTGTTATCCATGCACTAAAAGCAATATGCAAATCATTCCAATCTTTTTTTACATTGTCCTGAATTGATTTGCCGAAAAATATAATTCCCGCCGTCAAAATTGCGTAGATAAATAATACCGCAATTACTCGAGCTATTGGGGAATTTTGATATTTTGAAGAAGATAACAATATTGTAACAAGAGGTTGAAGAAGATATGTTAATATAGCTGCCATTAAAAATACTGTTGCAGCAATATGTAAATATTTCTTAAAGATAAAATAAATTATAGTAGCAACAAACGCATAAAATAGATACTTTACTACCATGCGCCACCACCCGATGGAAAACATCGAGTTATTATCAGAACATATTTTATCTATTTCGTCTTGTGATAAGTTTGTTTTAGGCATTTTTACTTTTACAATAAATTCTAAACTTTAAAGTCATCCGGTATTTCTTTTGACATTTCAAAGAAATATTTTAGTATCCCTACAATTCTTGCACAGGCCTTGCCATCACCATACGGATTTGCAGCTCGCGCCATTTTTGCATGTTCGGCATCATCAATTAATAAAGGCAAGCCTTCTTCTAATATCTTTTCACGAATTGGACCAATCAATTTTGCGACACCAGCACCAATAGCTTCAGGTCTTTCTGTAGTATCGCGCAAAACTAATACCGGTACGCCTAAACTTGGAGCTTCTTCCTGTATTCCACCAGAATCTGTTAATATCAATCGTGCCCGTTTCATTATCTGAATAAAATCAAAATAATCAGGTGGGTCAATCAATTTAACTCGTGGATGACTGCCCAAAATTTCTTTTGCTATTTCCTGTACTATAGGATTTTTATGAACTGCATAAATTAAATGAGCATTTGGAACTTTTTCTATTAAATCCAGCATCCCCAGGCATGACTGTCTTAATGGTTCTCCCCAGTTTTCTCGACGATGGGCTGTTACTAAAATTAATGGACCATTAATCGTATCAATCCATTTTAAATCTTCAGGTAATTTCCCGCGTTCGGCTGCCCAAATCAAAGCATCAGTTACTGTATTACCAGTGACATAAATGTTGTCTTTATATCCTTCTCGAACTAGATTTGCCGCGCTTTCAGGAGTTGGAGCAAAATGTATATCAGTCAATACACCTGCCAAACGACGATTCATTTCTTCAGGGAATGGAGAATACTTGTTAAATGTTCTAAGCCCTGCCTCCACATGTGCAAATGGAATATGGGCATAAAATGCAGTTAATGCAGCAGCGAAAACAGTTGTTGTGTCACCTTGAGCCAGGACAATATCAGGTTTTAATTCTGCATAAACTCTATCTAAACCCTCTAAGGCTCGAGTTGTAATCTGCAAAAGGGTTTGCCGAGGTGACATAATATCTAAATCAGCATCACCTTTTAATTCAAATTGCCGCATTACCTGGTCTAACATTTCGCGATGTTGACCTGTTAGAACAACTTTACATATAAAATCCGGGGAGTCATGTAAAGCACGGATTACAGGCGCCATCTTAACAGCTTCAGGACGTGTCCCGACAACACATACAACAGTTTTCTGCATAAAAATAATTCCTCTAAATAATTATTATTGCGGCATACGTCCGCGAGCTAAAATTACTGCGACAATACAACATACTGCCGTTAACAGATAAATAGTTAATACAACCAGTCGTTGATTCATACCTAATGCTAAAAGCCTATGATGAAGGTGCCCTTTATCAGCACTGAAAATAGGCTGGTGTCGCCATGCGCGACGAATAATTGCAAATAATGTATCAAAAATTGGAACTGCTAAGACCAGTATAGGTACTGCAAATGCTACCCCTGTTGCAACTTTCCAATTATGCAGTAATGATAAACCAGCTATCGTAAACCCTAAGAAATGGCTTCCAGCATCTCCCATAAATACTCGTGCAGGATTAAAATTATACCGTAAGAAACCTAAACAAACCCCTGCTAATGCAGCTGCCAACATTGCTTCACCACTTGCTTCCCGAGTGACCATTGCAATTGTAACAAATGTCATAGCAACTATACCACATGTACCCGCAGCTAATCCATCTAAACCATCAATTAAGTTAATTGTATTTGTAATTGCTACAACCCAAATTATTCCAATAATATAACTGTATATTTCTAAATTTGGATTATTTATTAAATCAAAATCAAATATAACTAACGGTCTTACATTAAAGCAAATTACCATAACGGCGGCGCAAATTATTTGACCTAATAATTTAACTTTTGGTGAAACTGAGTATTTATCATCAATAGCACCGAGTATTGTAACTAATACCCCACCAATTACTATTCCAGCTACACGGGAATTAATCATATTCCCTTCAGTTAACCATTGTCGAAGTGGTGTAATGAGAAAAATGCTTACGATGAAT
>JBIJDE010000347.1:0-5450 GCA_044344305.1 Armatimonadota bacterium | reverse complement strand
TGGCTAATCCATTAGGATACCCGCTACTGTCCCAACGTTCATGATGGTTAAGCGCAACATCACTAGCCAAATTCATCAATGGAATGTTTGAGCCGGCCAATATTCCTGCCCCCATAACGGTATGTTTTTTCATTATTTCAAACTCTTCTGGGGTAAACTTTCCGGATTTTAACAATATATGGTCTGGAACTCCTATTTTACCAATATCATGCATTGGCGCGGCCAGCCGCATCAAATCTACACGTTCCTCTGACCACCCAAACGCCTTGGCAAGTGCCGCTGCATATAATGCTATTCTACGAATGTGGCTGCCAGTTTCTTCATCGCGATACTCTGACGCCGCCACCAGGTGCATGGTTATTTCCTCTTCACGCTGGCGAATATCTTTGGTGCGTTCAAGAACCTGTTTCTGCAAATCATTTTCAAAGTCGTTACGCAACTTTTCCAGGTCACGACGACGAAGTGCATTTATTACATTTATGAGTAATTCATTTGGTTGAAAAGGCTTTATCATGTAACCATACGCGCCTTGTTCTAACGCCTTTATCGCTGTTTCCTGGCTATCAACACCTGTTAACATAATAACTGCAATATCTGGACTCACCTTACGCGCTACCGCCAATAATTCAATCCCTGACATTTCCGGCATCATTATATCCGTGATAAGTAATGAAAATTCCTGAGTAAGCAGCAAATCTAAAGCTTCTGCCCCACTGGATGCCTGTATACAGGTATATCCTTTTTCCTGCAGAATACGAGCAACTATTCTACGTAGATAATCCTCATCATCTACTATTAAAATAAAAATTTCAGAATTATTATTCATCACTTTGACTCCTCTTTATAAAATTTCACCGCTCTAATTTGCGTAATTCCTTTGTAATTTCAAGGATTTGTTCTTCCAATTCTTTTTCATAATCATCTCGAATCTTCTCTAAATCACGGCGATGCAAAGCTCCGAAAATATTAATTAAAAGTTCATTCACCTGAAAAGGTTTTATCATATAGCCATAAGCACCTTGCTCTATAGCAGAAATTGCGGTTTCTTTCTTGTCTACACTTGTTAACATAAGTATTGCCATATCTGGTTTTAATTTTCGTACCGTTGATAATAATTTCATTCCAGACAAGCCAGGCATCATAATATCTGTGATAAGCAAATCAAAATCACGGTTATGCAGTATTTCCAAAGCTTCTGTACCACTTGCTGACTTAACACAGGAATAACCATCAATTAATAAAATTTCTCCTATTAATCGTCGCACGTTATCGTCATCATCTACTACCAAAATGAAAATATCAGAATTATTTTTCATTTAACACCTCTCTTATTTTCTTCCCCAGTGAATCATATTTAAAAGGTTTTTGTATAAATTGAGCATTTGGTTCAAGCATTTTATGACGTATATTTGCATTATCAGGGTAACCTGACATAAATAAAACACGTAAGTTGGGTTGTTTTTCATGGATATATTTATAAAGTTGTGGACCTGTTTGTTCTGGCATTACAACATCCGTTAACAATAGATCTATTTTATCGCCGTATTCTTCAAGAATTGAGATTGCTTTAGATGGCAAACTTGCAGTCAACACCTTATACCCTTGTAATTCCAGTATACGCCTTGCTATATTACGCACCGTCTCTTCATCTTCAACTACAAGGATTGTTTCTGTACCTGAAATTATATCTTGTTGACTAACTGCGGATCGAGCAATTATTTTTTCATCTACCTGAGGTAAATATATTTTAAAGCTTGTACCTTTATATTTTTCGCTATATACCCAAATATTGCCACCATGCTGTTTAATAATGCCATAAACTGTTGCTAACCCCAACCCAGTACCTTTACCGATATCTTTAGTTGTGAAGAACGGCTCAAAAATATGTTCCAATACTGATTCATCCATCCCGCTCCCGGTGTCGGTGATTGTTATCATGACGTAAGGACCGGCGATAGTTCCGGCATGGGTTCGCGCGTATTCATCATCTATATATGTATCAAATGTTTCAACAGTCAATTTTCCGCCATCTGGCATGGCATCGCGTGCATTGATCGCAAGATTCACCAGTACTTGTTCTATTTGTCCAGGGTCTGCTTTCACTGTCCCAAGGTTAGTATTAGGGATGAATTTAAGGTCAATTTGTTCACCTATCAAACGTCCCAGCATTTTAGTTATATTGCCTACTAAATCATTAATATCTACTACAACTGGTTGCAAAGTCTGCAGGCGACTAAATGCAAGTAGCTGGCGTGTTAAATCTTCCGCTCGTTTTGCCAATAATAATACTTCAGCCAGATCTGCTCGCGTTTGAGACTCTTCAGGTATAGAATCGTGAGCGAATTGAGTTAACCCTTTAATTCCTGTTAATAAATTATTAAAGTCATGAGCCACCCCGGCAGCAAGTTGGCCAACAGATTCCAGCCGCTGCTGTTGGCGCATTTTATTTTCAAGGTCGGCTCGTTCTCCTTCAATTCGTTTTTGTATAGTTATATCCTCAGAAATTCCCAACAAATATCTTGGTTCACCATGACTATCCATTATCGGTACCAGCCAGGTATGCAAAGTTTTTTCTTCGCTATTATGTGTAATCAACTGCATTTCAGGAAATTCCATGACAATTTTACTTTCCAGTATTTTCCTGTCATTTTCGTTATATATTGCGGCTTGTTGAGGTTGAAATAAATCATCATTATTCTTGCCTATCATTTCACTTTTTAAATATCCTAACAATTCTTCACTTGCTCGATTAAATATAATATAACGAAGCGTATCTGCATCTTTAAGGAATATTGTATTAGGGACATTTTCAATTATTGAATCAAGCAGTATATTTGTTCTTTGCAATTCTTCCTCTGCTCGTTTATGTTCTATGGTTCCCGCAATAGTATTAGCTATAGCATGAAGAAAATCTACTTCTATTGCATTTCTAATATGACCTTCTTTAACATAGAGGTTAATTACTCCCAATATACGTTCACCAGATATAATCGGGACACAATAATGTCCATGCTCTGTTATACCTTCATATAACCTTTCATGATCTTCATTTATGCAATCTGCAAATTGTATTTCTTGGTTAGAAACAACTTTTCCACATAAACAATGACCATAAGGAACGGTGGAACATTTTTCAATAATTTCGGGAGAAAATCCTTTATGGGCTACCATTTTTAATATATTGTTGGCGTCATCAGCGAGAAATATAGATCCTTTTGGATTGAAACCAAGCCACTTTAGTGAAAGAATCAAATCTAATGTTTTGCTGAAAAATTCTGTGATTGTATGATTTTCCATTGATAAACGTAACAGGTTATTCATTGCATTTTGTGATTCATTGCTACGGGCAATCTCTGCTTCGAAATCTTTCCGGTCAGTAATATCTAGGCAATGCCCAATAAATCCTATAAATATCCCCTGGCTGTCATAACGCGGAGTTCCATTATCCTGTATCCATCTGTAACTACCATCATTGTACCGTATACGATAATCCATACTAAACCGTTCCTGACGTTGGAACGAATTAATATAAATCTTCACGCATCTATCCAAATCATCAGGATGGACCCCTTCTGCCCATCCATCTCCAATCTCCTGTTCCAATGTGCGTCCAGTAAACTCCAGCCATGGTTTATTAAAATAATTGCATTTCATATCAAGTCCTGAAGTCCAAATTAAAGCTTGACCAGAATCTGCCAGTGTCCGAAAATGCACTTCGTTTTCACGTAAAGATTCCTCAATAGCTTTTTTTTCAGTTATATTAATATGAGCAAGTACCGCCCCACCATTTTCACCACCCAGTGGTGTGGCACGCAACATAAACCAACGTTGTTCATCTGGCGAATGACAAGGGTATTCTATTGAAAATTCCTGTAATTCTTTATTTAAAACATCTTTAATTCCAGACAATATTTCATCAACATTTTCTTTATCTTCACCTGTTGTTTTTTTTATTACATCAAGATAATTTATCCCTACACCAGTAGCGACACCATCGGAAGTATCGTTGTTATCTATTGCGAACTTTTGCCAGGTATGGTTAACTGCAATTATCATGCCGTTTTTATCAAGCACTGCTATTGATGCTCCGACAGCATCAAGTACTGACCTGCTGAACACTTCTCGTTCACGCATTTTATATTGTGCCGCACGTATAGATGATTGGTCGCGAAAAACTAAAACTACCCCGATGACCGTTCCATTTTCATCATGTATTGGCGCACCGCTGTCTGCTATTGGGCGTTCTGTACCATCCCGGGCAATCAGTAAAGTATGGTTACCAAGGCCAATGATTTTATTATCACGAATTACTTCTACCGCAGGACTATTAACTTTTTTTCGAGTATCTTCGTTAATAATCTTCATTATTTCATCTATAGGCTTACCTAATGATTCAGATTCTTTCCAACCTGTAAGCAATTCTGCCATCGGGTTCATCCGGGTAATATTCATCTTTATATCTGTTGCTATTACCCCGTCACCTATTCCATATAGAGTCGCGCGAATCTGGCTTTCATTTTCTCTAACTTTCAATTCAGCTTGTTGTCGAATTGTATCTATATTATTTAATTGACCGGCTACCCACCAGATTAACGAAGATAATATCATTATGACTGCCACCATCATCAAAGCAACTCCAACCTCGCTGTTGAAGTAACCAAGTTGTTCACCGGTTATGCGAAACCAACCCAATATTATAGGAATGATGATAATGTATACTGACATTCGCCGAAGAATCCAGCCACCCATGGTGTTATTGGTTACTTTTGCCATTATTCCTTCAGTTGAAGTTATGAATAATATACTAAGAGAGCAGAAGATAAATAATATCGCAGTGTGAAGTGCTAATTGAGTATAATAACTTATTCCGATAAATTCTTTTACTTTATAAAGATAACCTAACAATGGAATTAATCCAATTATTCCGACTAATAACGTTAAACGATGAACAATAATTATATTTTTACGAAACGAGATAAGCAATAATGCAGCACCAAGTAGAAAAAAATTAACGGCTGTTGTCGGAGCCATACGCCCTGGAGATAATGTACCCACAGTACCGGCAAGCTCTTGAAAAAACAACTGGTCAATTCCTAAATTAATGCTGAAGATATATTGAATAATAGTAAGTAAACCTAATATGCCGGTGATAGCAGCAAATAGAATAGATAGTCGCCGGGACAATAAAGTAGATTTAAATCCCAATAAAGTTAATGACATTCCTGCGAATATAAAACCGATAGCAGTATTAGCCTTCATTGATACATAACCCGGCAAAATACTCTTTAAAACAGAAATATCAAATTTCCAGCCGACTAGAACCATTACACCTGTTAATAAGGTGACTAATCCAAGAATCATCCCTAACTTGGATAGCGCATTAATTCTATTTTCGCGTTTTTCATCCACATTAGTATTATTCATAAAATAAAAATCCTTAATAATACTTA
>JBIJDE010000425.1:0-4574 GCA_044344305.1 Armatimonadota bacterium | reverse complement strand
CAATGAGTGCATCAAATACAGTGGAATCTACAGTTCCTAAAGATGGCGAATATACTTTAATTATCCGCTATTACTCACCGTCAGGTGGTACCGCTGAATTATGGATTGACGATAATTTCACTATGGAACTCAATTTTCCAGCCACAATAGTAAATGAATATGCCGGTGATTTAGCTGTAAAAATAAATCTGACAGCCGGCAGTCATCGATTAACCTTGCGTAAAGGTAGTATTCACGCTTCATGGAGCGATGGCACCATGGCAAAATGGGATCGTGATGGATTCAAATCGTGGAACAGCGACATCGTATTTGGCATAGGTTACGACCGGATGTGGCCAGATACCTGGAGTGGTGAGAATAAGATATATTTCTATAGCAAAGACGGTTGCGAACGCACATGGAAATTGCCTACAGACTGGACACATTTAAAATCTGCTACCTTGTATCAACTAACAGCAGACGGCAGAGGAGAACCGCAGATATTAGATGTGATTAACGGCAGTGTTACCGTTAAAATCAACCCGGGAACACCTTATATTTTAGAATAATTAAAGGGGAAAATAATGCATACAGAATTAAAATCGTTCTGGTTTCGTCATGTGGTATTAACCACATTTGCTATGGGTATCTCTTTGATAGGAATTGCCCAAACAGCTGTCACACCGGTGCAAACACCATCACCAGTGGTAATTTTCCCTATGGAACGGACAGCGTATTTCATCGGTGAAATGGTTCCACTTGCTATAAGCGGAATTACCCCAAACAGTGATATCCGGCTTGAAGCAGTAAATAATTATGGAAAAACATTACTGTATGCAGGGAAAAACTCTATTTTATGGCTTAATACTGCCCGCCTTGCTCCTGGTGATTACCATTTGCTGGTGAATGGCACAACAGCTTTTGATCGTATGACATTAACCAGCCCGCTGCGCAAATCAGCAGGTTCTACCCAGGATGAATGTATGCCGCGAAACCCGGAATATACCCCTGAAGAACGTAAAGATCCTGTTAAAGCCGCCGCAAAAACAAAAGCACATTGGGATAGCATCGACAATATCTTTAAAGAATCCGGTATGACTGCCACATTTTCATTAGGTGCTGACGATGCGGGACGCATTGGCGCATTAGACACCATGGCTCGCAGTGGCGCAATAACAATGGTGAACCCCGATACGCGCCCTACCAGTTTCTTCCCGGTTGGCAATAACCCAGCAGAAATTAACGGCATGAGCCAACGCATGATTCTTACGACCCAGGCAAATGGACGATATCCTAACTTTGGCGGATTCTGCTACGGATGGGACACTACAGGATATGCTATAAATGGCAGATTAGGCTTACTCACTTACTGGGGATGGGGAAAACAGACCCAAAACCTGCGTGACTATATCGCTAATGATAATAAAGTTAAGTTGGAAGAGTTCACCCGACGCACCGGTATGAATCCTGTCACAGGTGCAGAATATATTTCATACCTGACATCAATAGGTCGACCGGAATTCGCACCGGCGATTGACCTTCCAACTCTGCGTTGGTTGGAAGAAATTGCAAAATATTCAAAACCATTGTCAGACACTGACCGAATTGCATTTGAAAAACGTCTGGATGCCTGGTCATCATACCTGATGGGATTATATAAAGAAGGATACAGCGCATTCAGTACAAATCTTCGTTCAGTAGACCCTACCATAAAAAATACCAGCAGCGTTCAGGTGGACCATTGTCCGACATTACATGGACAATATTTCCCAGAAGCATATTCACCACTGGACCTGCAATATCAATCAACCTGGAATGACCAGGTCGGTGGGCCAGATTATCTCGACCAATCACTATTTGTAACTGCTTTGTTAGAAATGAACCGTGGTAATAAGCCAACATGGATCAGTAACGCAATGGCTTCAGCACACGGATTAAGCGACTTACCCGGAAAAATGCTGCGAACTACAGCACAAGGTTTGGCATTTGGCGGTACTGGTAACGGATTTGCCTGTGAGGGATTCAGCAATTTACTTGGCGGTATGAATAGAGCGAGTAATTGGGAAAATATCAAAGGTAAATCTGGAGAAATGGATGTTCTCAGTGCCCGCGATTTCCTCGATCGTTTCTCGTCTCTATCAGTAAATGGACGTACAAATCATGGCGTCGGTATCTTATTCAGCAAGACTCAATTGGGCCGTCAATACGTCGCTATGGGCTATGGTACATCAGCATATAAAGCACTTATCGCACTAACCAGAATTGGTTATACACCACGATTTGTCACCGAAGAAGAATTACAGGCAAATCAAGTTAAAGATGTCAAAGCCTTAATTATAATCGGGCAAACCATGCCGTTGCCAACAGCAGTTAATGCAGGAATTACTTCGTATATTAAACAAGGTGGAAAATTATTTATTGATGGTTCGACATCAGTTTCATTACCAGATGCGTCGAAAATAAACTATAGTTTCCCATTCACCCAGGCAGGGAAACCACATAGCTGGAGTGCGCCAAATATGGTGAATGGCGACAATGACACTATACTGTATGAACGCTGGCATCCTGAATTGGCGAAAGCGTTTTTATCAGCACTTGGCGACACCGGTCATGCCTGTTTCACTTCAGAAAAAGGCACAGCAGCGAAAGCGTCAATACTCCAAGTCGATGGCGGTGCAGATGCGAAATACCTGATAGTAACTAATGATTCGCACATTAAAAATCAAGCCGACTGGTATCAAGTTAAAGAGACATTAATTCCTGCAAAATCATTACCGATAAATACGGCCTTATATGATTGTAATGAAGAGCAACCACTTGGTAATGTTAAACCAATAATCTGCGACCTTACCCAGACAACCGCGCGGGTATACGCAATATTACCACGAGGAATTGCTGCGACGGCGCTGTCTGCCACACAAAAATTAACTGCCGGTGAAAAATTATCAATTCAGGTAGAGTTCATTGATGCCGGCAAGAAAAAAATCAATGCCGTTTTGCCATTTAATCTTTCAATCAATCATCCCGACGGCACCACATACCAAGAATTTTATCGCGCAACTACTGATAATGGAACTTTCAATATTTCAATTCCGCTGCCGATAAACGCACCGACAGGAAAATGGATAGTTGCTGTACGGTCACAGCTTAACGGTACAGTAACATCATTGCCGATAACTGTTGAATCCGCAAAAACGCCAGAATTAATGACAGCTATTACCGATAAAGTTATCGTCCGCGAGCATGCATTAATAGAAAGTATGCTTTCGAAAGGCTCAACTGTAGTAGTTCCTATTTTCGACTCTCCACAAAGCGGTGCATTTCAGAAAGCGGCAGAAGAGTTAAAGAAAATACTTGAAAACCGCGGCGTAACAGTTGATATACGAATAAAACCGGAAATAAATACATACACAATTGGATATTCACTATCACCATTGCAAGTAACAGAAAATGGCAAAGCTGAAAGTGGACAGGCAATCGGGAAAATCAAACGAGAAACACTTAATGGAAATGACTGGGATAGCGGATTAAGCGGATACCGATTCTACAAACCAATAATTTTGCTTGATATAGCAGGTTTAAAGGATGAAAAAGGCAAAGCTATAAGCGATAATCCGATGGCAGAATCATTGGATAATACCGGGATATTATGGCCAAAAGTAACCGCTGCTTTCCCTGGAAACGGTCGCGCTGTTGTACAAGGGGTACACTGGGCATTCGGCGCAAAAATACCGGCATTAGTTATTCAAGCGGCAGATATAGACGGCATTATGGCTGGCATTCGTGCATTGGATAAACTACCGGAAGACAAATTAACACCACAAATTCAAGCTGCAAAAGCCACCATTTTCCGTGAATATCATATTGGCGGGCAGCCAAAACAAGATAAATCCGGTAGCTTATCTGCTAAAGGATTAATAACTACTATTAAACCTAAACCGCTTACCATAACTTTCCCTGGTGCAAAACCATTATCGATAGAAGAAGTAGTTTTCCCTAAACCAACCGAAAAAACATACTATCCAGCACCGGCGAAATTCGAGCCAAAACAATATATAATTCAATTGCGCATGCCTGAAGGTTATATCGATTCTGATACTGCCTCGTTCCTGGTACCGGATATGCGATTCTCTGACGCGGTTATGTTGCCGTTAGATATCGCGCAGGAAGGCAAGCTTCATATTACAGCAGATGGTCTTTTCCGTTACAGTGACCGTCAACCTTGCTGGCAAGCGCAATGGGAAGATATAATTAATCTGCGGGAAAAGGTTGTGCCAAAAGAGCGCCGTCCTATACAATTCACAGTTCAAATTGATGGTAAATATGCCGGAATGCTTACAACCATTATTACTCGCGACCGTGAAGTAAAACTCGAACTGGCATCAAACTCAGCCGGCTTAAAACCAAAGTCAGTTGTTGAAGAAGTTGCGGTTCAGGTGAGTGGCGATATCATTCTTCCCGCAGGTAAGCATAAATTGATGCTAATCCCCCATAATATAGTAGATGGACAATTAAAAGCCATTTATATTGGTGTAGATGCACCAGCAGTACCAGAGAAATAATTTTATAAAGGTTAAAAACATGAGCAAAATAGA
>JBIJDE010000215.1:0-7802 GCA_044344305.1 Armatimonadota bacterium | reverse complement strand
TCAAGCCAGTCCCCTTGTTCAGCCGAACTTTTTTATTATCAGCTTACCTAATTTTGAAGGTTTATTATAATTTTAGTTTCCGGTCTTATAAAAAAGAATGGCAGCAATAGGGGACTGACTCGAATCCCAGCATAGATAAAAATTAACAATTACTATGTAACCGGGATTCGTGGCTGTACCCGGCAAGTTTATCGTGTTCAGGAAAGACCGGGCAACCACAGGGGATTGCCCCTACTATATCTATAAAAAGCAAATTCCTGATATGAAATCTCTTTTATCCTGTTAATCGATGTAAAAATTATTATCATACACCCTCATTTATTTATTGACATACTTACTGGTGTAGGAATATTATTACTCATATAAATTACAGGTTTAGCGGGGGAAGTGGCGATGTCGTTATCTGATAATAATTTTGGGGTGGCTACCGGGCAATCAGTACCGTGTCGATTGTCGGCGGTTACGCGGAGTTTAGCGGCGCGAGCGTTATCCGGCGAACATGGCATGGGGATGGCGACGGCTGATTTCCACATTAATCCTGATTTTTACCTGACATTACCTACACCAAACCAAATTTACGCGGAAGCGGTAAGATTAATTGCTGAGAAAGCTCCTTTGCGCATATTGCCGGGTGAACGCATTGTCGGATCTGCCACCTTGCTGGAAGCTACCTGGCACGAGACACCATTGGTGAAGTTCCGTTCGATTAGTCATACTACTATTGGATTCGAGAAAGCATTGCGAATCGGTTATCATGGCATCCGCGCGGAAATCATGGATAAGTTGGAAAGTGGTGTAGATGAAGATGGCGAAGACCTGTTAATGGCAATGCTGGCTTGCCTTGATGCTGCCGGGGTTTGGCATCAGCGACATTTGGACTATCTGGAAGAACAGGTTACCGCCGTTAAAGGTGAAGAACGTGACGCCTATATGCAGGTTATGACCGTAATGCGCCATGTGCCGGAAGAATCACCCACAACATTTCACGAGGCATTGCAATCACTCTGGCTGCTCTGGGATTTTCAGCGTCTGTGCGGGAATTGGAGCGGGATAGGCCGTATTGATAAGTTGCTGGGTGGCTATTTGCACCACGACCTGGAATGCGGTCGGTTAACGCTGGACGAAGCGCGGGAATTGTTGGCGCAATTCTGGATAAAAGGCTGCGAATGGATTCGTGGTGATGGCCAGGGTTCCGGCGACGCGCAGTTTTACCAGAACGTGGTGTTAGGTGGCGTTGATGAAGATGGAAATGATGTAACAAACGAGGTGACATACCTTGTCCTTGATGTTGTAGAAGAGTTGCATATCAGCGATTTTCCCATTGCCGTGCGTCTATCGCGTAACTCGCCGGATTTATTGCTGCAACGCATCGCCGAGGTGCAGCGATTGGGCGGCGGCATAGTGGCGATATACAATGATGACCGCATTATCCCCAGCCTGGTGCATTATGGTTACCCCATCGAGGAAGCGCGTAATTTCGCCAACGACGGCTGTTGGGAAATTATTATACCGGGGAAAACTAATTTTTCTTATGGCAATATCGATTTAGTGCTTGTGTTACAGCAAATATTGGGACTTAGTCCGACAGAAACTCCAATAATAGATTATCCCGACTTTACCAGTTTGTACCGCGCTTTCGAGTCGCGGTTAGCGATTCATATTACTGGTTCAGTGAATAATGTAAATATAAATAAGCAACCATGCCCGCTGTTGTCTATGTTGGTGGATGATTGTATAGAGCGTGGACGGGCGTATTATGAACTCGGGCCAAAATATACAGTGCTTTCACCTCATGCTTCCGGCATCCCTGATGTTGCGAATAGCCTGCTGGTACTGCAACGACTGGTATTCGAGGAAAGGGAACTGACATTGCCGGAGTTTGTGGAGATATTACGCAACGACTGGCAGGGACATGAAGAGTTGCGAACACGGATTTGGAACAGGTTTGAATATTATGGCAATGATTCCGCCCTGGTAGACGCCATGGTACAGCGAGTATTCAACTCATTCACCGATTTAGTCGGTTGCGTTCCTGAACGTTTCGGGGTTAAACGGCCTGCCGGCATCAGCACCTTTGGTCGCGAGATGTCGACATTCCGCAGCCACCGTCTGGCTCCGGCATCGGGGCAACACAAGGATACCATTCTCGCCGGAAATTTCTCGCCATCACCGGGCACAGACCGCAACGGCCCCACCGCGGTAATCCGTTCCCATTGCTCAGTAGATTTCAGCAAACTTCCCTGCGGAACAGTGCTGGATTTAAAAATTATGCCATCATCGCTGAAGGGTGAGGAAGGAATAACCGCTTTAACCGCCCTGATGCGCACATTCGTAGAGTTAGGCGGCATCTTCATGCAGATTGACGTGGTAGACAGCAACCTGTTGAGATTAGCGCAGGCAAACCCGGAGCAATACCCCAATCTATCAGTACGGGTATCCGGCTGGTCCGCCCGTTTCGCCACCCTGGATAAAGAATGGCAGGAGTTGATAATAGTGAGGACTGAACAGAAGATGTAAGGGGAATAATTTCACTTTTAATTTAAAAATTAATTTTCAACAGAAGCGTCAAAAAGAATAGTCACCGTGTGGAAAGGGACGCAAGTCCGGCGGATTTTCCTGGAATCTAACATTTTATCACTTGCCAATCAGGAGATTGGCGTTCCTGGGAAGTTATATTTGCAGTAAATCGAGCCGGACTTGCGTCCCTTTCCACACGGTGACTGAATATTAAAAACCTATTTAGTTAGATGTTACGGTAAAATCTATTGTTACAATAAATCCCATTAATCGATGTAAAATAAAATTCGTAATTCGTAATTAATAATTAATACTCACCCGTCACTCTTTCATAATATTTTTCCGGGTCAAATCGTTTTTTTGCCAGTGCTGTGCTCATGTATCGCACTATTCCGTAGATAGGACGCTCTTTCCAGGGGCGATCGTGTTTGCCGGCGAGACACCAGGCGATGTTGGTATATCCATTGCTGTCACGACCATCAAGGGCATACTTGTCGTTCAGATGCACGGCGTATTGCCATGCTACCTCGGGGGATTCGGTCAATTCCAACAATGTTTTCCCCCATAACATGCGGGCGTAATTGTGGATTATTCCGTCTTTCCGCAGTTCCAGCATGGCAGTATTCCACACATCGTCATGGGTATGGGCATTCTCCAATTCATCCAGGCTATATATTGCCGGTCGCGGGTCGGCGCGATGTCTGTCCAGGGTGACGCGTCCCCAGTTTGGCCAGCCCAGCGGAGTGTCATAATCAGGATTGTACCAGGTGAAATTGATGGCGAGTTCGCGGCGAACGATTATTTCATCATAAAACTTATCGCGAACCGGATTGACATATGGTTTGGCGGTCATTGTCAGCAGTATCACCCGCCGGGGAGAAATCTGTCCGTAATGCAGGTATGGGCTGATGTGACTGGTGATATCACGGACAGCATCGTTGCGAATTGTCAGGTATAACTCAATATTATTTTGCAGAAAATACTCCAACCTTTGCATCGCATTGGTTGCCCCGCCAATGAACTTTGCAACTGCCAGCACGCTATCATCCGCGTTCAGCATTTTCATGGTGGCGTTTATATCTGCCGGGTCAAAATCGCTGTGGAATTGTTGTGGCGCTGGCTTCATAGGTACAGCGGGGTGGTACTCTGTCAGATATCCCGGCAACAATCGTTCGACTTTCGTTCGCATTGTCCGCGCCGAATATTCTTCTTTTCCTATTAGATGACATGGAATTATGCAATCGTCGTCAACCTCAATCATCTGGATATTTACTGCATCAGCGATTGACGTCCGCCAATTGCGCTGGTGACGCAGGTAACCGCGGTCAGTAATCAGTGCTGCCGCATTTAGTTCTTTTACTGCTTCCGGCACTTTCCCCAACGGGTCGCCAATGCGTGTGACAAATGTTGTACCACGTTTTCGACAACCAGTTGCTGTCTCTGATATTCCCTGTAACATGAAGGTGAAATGGCGGACATTCGCATACGGATAGTCGGGATTCAATACAAACAGTACAACTACCGGCAGCTTCAATTCATTTGCAAGCTCAATTGCCATGTCCAATGCCGCGTTATCATCTGCGCGTTGCGAGTGCTGCATCCAATAAATAACGCACTGTCCATCTTTTTTAACCGGTGCGTTATTCAATATTGATATGCGGTCTTCAGATATGCTTGCTGTCATCTTCGTCCTTAACGGCATAACCATCTTCCTGACGTTTGTGATTCACTTCATTTTTCTTCACATACGCCTGGTAAACGTCATCTGCCGTCATCCCCAGGGATTGCGCCATTGATATTAAGAAATGAAACAGGTCGATTACTTCTACCCGGCAATTCTGCTCATCAAATTTCTGGTATTTCGCCCACCATTTCCATGGCACACTGTCAGTCAACTCGGCTATCTCCTGGTTCATGGCGCGACAGTAATTCAGCACCCATTTCACCCGCTCTTCCTCAGTCATATCAGTGGTATCAACCCCGATGCGCTGGTTCAGCTTCTGCTGCATTTCAAATAATTCCGCTAATTTATCAGACATATTATACCTCAGTTTTTTATGAATATATTTTATCAAATTTGGCAGGTTTTTTGTTGTGATTTTTATCGCAGGGGTAATTAGAGCTGGCTATGCGGTAAAATAAAAACTATTATCAATATGTTATTCCCTAACTTAACCGCAGAGCTACACAGAGTTTAGCGCAGAGTTACACAGAGATAATGGTACCAGAACTTTCGCTCTTTATAAATATCGTAGGGGCAATCCCTTGTGGTTGCCCGATATTACCTGAGCACAATCGAAAGTTCTGTATTACATTAATCTGCAAACAACTTACCCCCTTATAATTACCACATAAGAGTGTTAAAATGAGTTGGCGGAGAGGATATCTATTATGAATGATTTTGACACTATTTTAAATCGCAGAAATACCAATAGCATCAAGTGGAAGGGGATGACGTCTGACGATGCCGTTGCCATGTGCCTGGCAGATATGGATTTTTCTGTATCGTCGGCGATATCAGCGGCTCTGACGGAGCGGGTGGCACATGATATATACGGCTATACCGGTCATTCAGTTACTTTTCACGATACCATAACCGCCTGGGTTGTACGCCGGTACGGGTTGAATATAAATCCCAGTTGGATATCTATGAATCAAGGGGTGGTGACTTCTCTTTGCACTATCATCCGCGCATTGTCGCAACCGGGTGACAAGGTTATCATTCAACCACCGGTTTATCGTCCATTTTTCACCGTGGTGGAAAATAATCAGCGGGTGGTAGTAGAAAACACCCTGATACTGGCAGATAATGGCAAATACAGCATAGATTTTGATTTGCTGGCACAACAGGCGAAGGACGCAAAGTTACTGATTCTGTGCAATCCCCACAACCCAGTCGGGCGCGTGTGGACAACTGAAGAACTTACTTTGTTGGGAAATATCTGCATTGCAAACGGTGTTACCGTAATATCAGACGATATCCACGCCGATTTTACCTGGGATTCCCCATACATCCCATTTGCGTCGTTAAGTGCAGATTTTGCGCAACACAGCATCACCTGTTTTTCTCCCAGTAAGACATTCAACATCGCCGGGTTAAATATATCATACGAAATAATTCAAAATCCTGCTCTGCGCGAGAAGATACGCCGCGAGAATATCGGTGCCGGCAACACTCACCAGAACCTGTTCGCCAATATCGCTCTGGAAGAGGCATATACCCATTGCGACAACTGGCTCGAAGAGCTGCTGAAATATCTCAATACCAGCAGAACGATAATGCGTGATTTCTTTGCAGATAAATCCGGTATCAATCTTATAGAGCCGGAAGGTTCCTACCTCGCCTGGCTCGATTGCCGCCAACTCGGTAAAACCAGCGAAGAACTCACCGATAAACTGCTCAGCGATGCCCATATCCGCATGACCCCCGGCACCGTATTCGGAAAAACAGGAGAAGGCTTCTTGCGCATGAACTACGCCACCAGCCATGCGGTTTTATCTGATTGTTTGGGGAGAATTGGGGAAGTATTGATGTGAAAATAAAGTCATCCATAAATAAATTTATAGATTAGCCTATAAAAATCGGTCTCCGTTTGGAAAGGGGTGAAGCCCGGCGGATTATTATAAATTTATAATTTTAACAGCAAAATCAATTCCATAGCCCCCGGGAACGCCAATCTCCTGATTGGCGAGTGGTGAAAATGTTGAATTTATAATAATCATGGATAGCCGGACTTGCGTTCATACTGAGTTTATTGAAGTGTCCCTTTCCATACGGTGACAACATTTTTTAACTAATCTTGAATTTCAACTTGTTCTTCACATAAACAATGCCGCGACGTCTTCTTTTGTTAATGATTTCATCAGGCCGGATTCTGTTGAGATTAGTTGGTCTACCAGGGCTTGTTTTTTCTCTTGCAATAGTAGAATTTTCTTTTCCACGGTATCTTCGGCGATGAATTTGTATACCATTACCGGGCGTTCCTGGCCGATGCGGTGGGTGCGGTCGGTTGCCTGGCGTTCTACTGCCGGGTTCCACCAGGGATCAATGTGGATTACGTAGTCTGCCGCTGTTAGATTCAGTCCGGTTCCGCCGGCTTTCAGGCTGATGAGAAAGAAGGGGATGTTTTCGTCTGCCTGGAAATTGTCTACCATTTCCTGGCGATTTTTCGTTTTTCCATCAAGGTATAAATATGGCCATTTACGTTCATCCATTGATGTCCGCAGCAGTTTCAACATGCTGGTGAATTGCGAAAATACTAATGCTTTGTGGCCTTCTTCGCGTAGAATTTCCATCGCGTCCAGAATCGCTTCGAACTTTGATGACTCGCCGACATAGGTTTTATCTACCAGACGCGGGTCATTTGCCAATTGGCGCAGTCGCAATAAACCTTCCAGCACTTTCAACTTTGCCTGTTGCATTCCGCTTTTATTAATTAATCCCATTAGTTCTGCACGGTATTTATCCCGGGTTGATTCATATAATTTTCGTTGTGCCGGAGCCATTTCGCAATATATCAACCGTTCAGTGCGGGGTGGCAGTTCTGGAGCGACCTGTTCTTTAGTGCGGCGCAGAATGAACGGGTGTACCAAGGCACGGAGCATTTGCGCAGCTTTTTCATTTTGATAACGTTGTATGGGGATGGCGAACTGTTCGCGAAACGCATTTTGTGTTCCCAGTTGTCCGGGGTTGAGGAATGCGAAAAGCGACCATAATTCTTCGGTAGAGTTTTCCACCGGTGTACCGGTTAATGCAAGGCGATGTTCGCAATGCAGCAACCGGGAAGCGCGTGCTGATAGAGATACTGCATTTTTCACTACCTGCGCCTCATCAAGAACGATGTAATGAAATTTATACTTTTTAAATAGCTCTACGTCGCGCAACATAATGCCGTAGGTGGTAAGTACCAGATGATACCCATCAAATGATGTGTGGCTGTCGCTGCGGTCATTTTCCGCGTGTATCAGCACCTTTAAATCCGGGGTGAACCGTGCTGCTTCCCGCGCCCAATTTTCTAATATTGAACGCGGCATGACGATGAGCGAGGCTGATGATGTGTGCCCGGTGGCAATCAATGATTGGAGAAAAACCAGGGCTTGTACGGTCTTCCCGATACCCATGTCATCCGCCAAACAGCCGCCAAATCCATAATCATGCAGAAAATACAGCCAATTAAATCCTTCATGTTGGTAATGGCGCAATTCACCGGTGAAGTTGGCGGGCAAGGGGTGGCTTTCTATTTGTGTGAAGTTTTTCAACTGTTCAATGCGTCGTTTATATTCCT
>JBIJDE010000145.1:0-10117 GCA_044344305.1 Armatimonadota bacterium | reverse complement strand
TCAGTTCAAGAAGCGTCGCCTGGGTTTTTGACATGCGAACACCTTGTTCTGTTTCGTGTCCCATTGAAAAAATCAGCCGGTATTGTGCTAAGAGTTCTTCCGGCAATAGTCCCATCGTACCATCTGGAAGTTTTACGTATCCTTGCCGATGTTTAATAGCTTTCCGTACTTCCGACAGACTGACTTCTAATTCGCCGTAACTGATTACAGTTGTCACATCAAACCAGTCAATACCAGACGATACAGACATGCGCATTCGGGGAGTATTTCTATTTACCCGGTTGTTCTTCAGCGATTCCTCGCCGAATACTTCAAATCCTGTCGCCTGCATCTTTGGCAGATGACGCAGGAGAAAATCTACCGGTGACACTTTTTGTCTGAGAATAAACCGTTCGCCATCACGTTTCAGGCCAAATTCGCTCATCATCCGCCATGACTCCATCTCCACATCTTTGTTACGGATAATGGTGACTAATGAGTTTCTTTCTTCGTCGTATTGTAACGATTTCATCGGCCATGAGGTGTCTGCTGGAATCTCGAGATTATTATAGCCGAACAATAACTCCACGATAATAGTGCCCTCTTCTTCTGTCAGATATACTCTGTTTGTCGGCCTTATGCTTAATTCTTCTTTGTTAACAATAGCATCACCAGATATTTCCGCACGGTCAACCAACTTGGGAAGATACTGAGTAATGAATGTTTTTTTACCTTCTACGGGTATTATTATTTCGCGCGATTCCAATAATCGTCTCATTAATTCATAATTTCCGTCTATCAGCAACAATTTATTGTTGGCAATTATCCATAAAGGAGAATTATTAACGATAAAAGTTTCTTCCTGAGTTAAAATATATTCATTGCCGTCATCATTAATTGATGGCTGAATATAAATATTGGCATCATCCTGTTTTATATTAAGCATTAATTTTCGTGGCACCGGGTCAGTCAGGGTAATTGGCTGTTTAAATGGATTCCCGTAATAATCCGGTTCACCATGAAACAGCAACGCATTATTAAGTTGCGGCAGAGAAAATTCCAGTGGGTTTCCGGTATGATAAAAATTAAGCTGACCTATCAGTCGCGCAACAGTACTTAATTCAGGAGAACCATATAGAAGTGTTGGTGAAATTACGCTGTATTGTGATATTTCTTTAGCTTTATTATAGTCGATGGTGGTTGAAATGGCTTTTTGCAATGCTGTCCGGTCATTTATAGTATCTTCGTCAAAATGTGAAGCGGCTATGGTATATGCTTTTAAGTTCCATTTATCTGTTGAGATATTAAGTTTTAAAGAAAATGCCAATATCGCTTGAGTTGACGTTGTTTTTTTTGTAGTTTTTGTACCATCAATCAAATTGGTTAATTTGGATTCCCAAATTAATGCGGCATCAGATTTCTGTTGCTCCATCGACATATTTTCGGTAGCTATATTATGCAGGGTAAAGGCCGCCGCAACCTCATGGACACATGTACTATATGAACCATATCCTCTGGAAAGTGAACAAGTACAATACATTTGCGTTGCACTGATACTATCTTTATTATTAGTGATTTTAACTCTATATAATTTACCATCTTCTAACACATCAAATTCTGCAGCAGTATCCGTGATATGGTTCAGCACCGCTGCTTTTTTGTGAAACAGATCTTTCCCCATTGGGTGGGCGCGATGATTGACTCTGGCAAACAGTGGAGTTAACGACTTTGTCCTGCGGAATATATCAAGCAAATGTGAGTTTATTTCTGGAATTATCTCTTCTGTTTTCACATCTGAATTTATTATAACTATATCGTCAGGGGTTATCTGCTGGCGTCGTGTTTGAATAGCAGTTAAAGCACCCTGAACCTCATTAATATTTGATTTATTGGATAACAACAAAGGTCCGTTTTTAGAAATATCTGCAATAGTAAGTTGTTTACTTTTAGCAATTTCATCGATTGTCTTCAATAGCACTGCTACAATATGTTTGCATTCCACCCCATCATAAGGACATGTACAATCAGTCTTTAAATCTCTGGGACCTTCAGCAACATATACAATATAATTTTTATAACTGCCTTCCACATGCGCGGTTATTTTGCCATCAGATATTAAATAATGTAAAACAGCCCCCGAATTAAAATAGTCTTTGCCGCGCTTAAATACTGCAGTAGAATCAGCAAGCAACTTGATCTCCGCAACAGTCAACTCGTGGAATTGTTGACCTAATTCTGAAGCCTTCTGTAAAACATGCGCGTTTATCTCATCAGGTGTGGCTGGTGTTAAATTAATTATATTTATCCTTAATAATGCAAGGTCCATCTGTTCTTCGTCACAGTAATCAATAATCCATTCCTCCATGTTAAGGATTGTAAAATCGTCTAATTCAATACAGGCAAATGTTTGATTATCTTCAACCTCAAATTCGATAATTTTTCCTTGCCATCCCCCGATATTTGTATTTAAATCCGGGTCGATAGTACCTTTATTAATTTTAACAATGTCATTTATGTTTAATGCCTGTAAAGAAGCCATATTTTTTCATCCCACCATCTGTTCGTATTATCGCTATTTATCATCATATTCGTCAATGTGAAAATCTTCGAGAAGTGATTTATTTACACATCGATTAACAGGATTGAAAGGCTAAATTTCTCTAATTTATATCAGTAGGAGCTGTCACCAAGGTAATTTGCTTATTTCTCGCATACTTAAATAAAGCCGGTATGGGTGTGCGGGCAATGAGTGGAATCCGTATTGTTGGTAAAATCTCATTGCTTTTTCGTCCAGGGCGTCGACAACAACAGCGTATACTCCAACGTGTGAAGAGAAATATAAGGCGTGGTGCAAAGCATGCAACAACAGCATTTGTCCGATTCCATGTCGCTGTGCTTGTTTATCAACTGCCAGGCGTCCCAGCAGCATGATTGGTATTTGCGGTAGCGCTACACGTTCTGCTGGTATGTCATCGGGAATAAGTGCACCGGCGGCAAGTGTGTAATAACCGAGGATGCGTGTGGGGTCGTCATCTGCTATTGCCACCCAGGTCACTCCGATATTGCGTTCGTGGAATTGACGTGCATATTGGCGCAGGAAACTATTCAAACTATCTACACCGCAATCAAATAACGTGCGATTATGTTGGGAAACATTCAGACGTTCAATCCGGGGCATGGTAGACATCTCCGGTAAAAGTACCTTCGTTGAATTTCTCTGTTGCTTTTATTAATTTTTCATTGGGAGTCGAATCTGCATCAAGTGACGCCAGCATATTATCCCACTTCTCTGCGGGTATGCGGATAACCAGTTCATCTGTTAATTCGCGACTGGCGATATCTACCGCAAGCCTGACAAAATAATCGCTGATATTCATCCCATGTTTTGCCGCGACATGCTCCAATAATTGCTTCCCTTCAGGAGTAATGCGACACGACAATCGTTCTGTTTTTAATGCTGATGTGCTCAATGGTATAACCTCTGACAATATTATACCCTATTGTGTGACATTTGTCACACATAACTTTTTTTTAATTTAGGCACAATAGAAAACAAAACTCGGTGGGACAGACACATCATGGCTTCGCCACTCGGTGTCAGTCCCTGATTTACTCTCAAAAAACGTTAAACAACAATCTAACATTTAGAGAAAAATATATGTTTTGTAAAAGTTAGTCAAAATCCCATTAATCCTGTTAATCGATGTAAGAACTACCACAGGTGCTACTGTTTCACAACCTCAACCGGTATCGCCGGTAATACACCGGCGGAGACGCGTTGTTTTTTGGTGGTTCCGGTTTTCTTGTCAGGTACGTCGATGGTGGTGAAAACTTCTGCTATCAGGTTGTCGATGGTGCCGATACATTTATCATTAGCGGCAATTGTCAGCACTATTCCTTCCGCGGTGTTGCTGGCGTCTTTCAGGGTTATTCCAGCTGGTGGTTCGCTTAATTCGATGCTGATGGGCATATTTATATTGATGGCTGGTACGATGGTGATGGTTGTTTTCGTTGTTCCACCAGATGGTATTTTCAGACGGTCTTTATTCAACAGAGTGATAACCGGTACTCTGCGACCTCCAGCAGTGGCAACTTCCAGATTTTGTGCCGGGACCAGGTGAATATACGCAAATGCCTGCATTACTTTATCAGCGGCAATTAATGGTCTGGTGATAATTTTATCGCCAACGGTGGCGCGTCCTTCCATATTTATGCTTACTGGCTGTTCTGATTTCTTCTCAGGTGCTGTCAGGGTCATTCGAATGCTATCCTTACCTTTGGGGATAATTGCTCCACCCAGCGAAAATCCGGCAGGCGCATTTTTCAGAGCAACTTCAATATCGCCATCCCAGCCGTCTTTGCGAATTGCGGATACGGTAATGATGGCGGGTCGTCCCGGCAGCACGTTGACACATGATGGCGAGATTGTCAGCGAGAAATCTGGTTGCGGTGGACTGACCCGTAATGAGTAAGTAAACAGTTCACCGCCATGTCGCTGTGCATCTGATATCTGCAGGTAATATATCCCGGTTGTCGGCAATTTAGCCATCAGGTACGAATCTGTGTGGTGGGTCATCAACCCCAGTTCTTTATTTTCAAAATCATCATTCAGCGCGACAACCTTGCCGGTGGCATCGGTTAATCGTAAAATGGAATCCAACTGCGATCCGTATCGTCGAGCATATACCGCCGCGACCACAGTATCGCCGGCATTACCGGTGAACTTGTAATAATCCATATCATTGTTGCTGTTTATACAACCATTAATTACTACTGGCACGGCGATGGTCTGGGCTTTTTCGATGATATTATTTGGCTCCGCCTCGGTGATGCGCGGCAAGTCGGGGAATTGCACATCGGTCATTGGTGGTTTTACCGCAAACCCCCAGTCTGGCGGGGTGTTAGTCATCGACATGCCAACACGGCTGCCGGTGGGGAATAGTGCCTGTATTGCCGGTTGTTCGGCGATGTAGATGCGGTATACAAAATCCCAGCGTCCCCGGTAAATCGAGTCGCGGAATTTTATGGTGTAGTTCCCGTCCTGTGGGACATTGAAATATATTATTGGATCGGGGTCAAATCCGTTGTCATCATTGAATGCAAGTTCTCTGCCGTCAGCGGCGCTGATGGTGAGTATTCCCTGTATCCACCCGGGAACGCCATCCGCAATATATGGAATCAGGTTGCGGGCCTGGGCGGCAAATATCAGCTTTTGTCCGGCTTTCAGTTGTACGTCATATTTATCCACTTGCCCGGGCATTATTTGTCCGTTCAGCACGGTTGGCACTGTCAATGGGGTTGGTGTTTCCGGTGGGGTATCGTATTCGGTTAGTTCGCTAATCTCCGCCAGGTTGCTTACCTGAAATATCATCGGGTTAGTCAAACCACCACTCTGGGTACGAAGTCGTATTTCGCGGTTCCCGATGGCAGCGTCAGCATCGATAGCTACTTCGATCACTGCTATCTCGTTCATAGGTGGTTTTGGCTGTTTTTGACGATCAAGAAACTTATCAAAGACTTGCTGAAGTTGTTTAATCGACATTTGCTCAAGGTTGCGCAATTCCGGCAAATCCGGCAGGACTACTGGCGCAGGCGCAGCAACAACGGGAGTGTCTGCTGGAGCGACAACTGGCGGGTTGGCGGGCGGTACAACTGGTACAACTGGAGCGACAATTGGAATTGCAGGTACTGGTGTTGGTTTCTTGTTTTTATTGCGCATCTCTTCATAACGCAATTTTCTTATTTCTTGAAGTCGCTTTTGTAACTCTTCTTCCTGGATTCTATTAAGTTTCCCCCCTGCCGGTGTGAAATCAATAATAGTTGCATTTATACCGCTGCCAGTGAAGTAAACAGTGTTTAATCCGCGCAGTCGCTGACCGGCAATGGTGACTTTAAAGGTAGTGCCTTGCTTACCGCCGGCAGGGTAAATATATGATATATAAGGTTCGTTTGCCGCGTGCAACATTGCGAATGAACCGGCAAACAACGATGTAATTATAATTAAACGCATGAGTAAATTCATGGTGATACTCCTCAGCCTACATTATCTCTTTCAGACGACCCGCGCCGGGTTTATTATCGGTTGATGGCATAACTTTCAAATCCAATCCGCGGCTATTTGGAAGTTTTGCGTCGGGGTCGATGCCAAGTCGTTCCAGAATAGAACCAATTAAATCCCGCGGGTATACCGGTCGTTCTGCCACTTTTTCGCCTTTTGCGTCCGATGCACCGACTACCTTGCCACCCTGGAATCCACCACCGGCGAGAACAACAGAAAATACATTGCCAAAGTGGCTGCGTCCGCCATTCCACGGGGCTTCCCATGATACTTTAGGGGTTCTGCCAAACTCGCCACCCCACCATACTATGGTGGTATCCAGCAATTTTTTATCAGATAAATCCTGTAATAATGCTGACATACCGCGATCCAGGTCGGGCAACTTTTGTTTCATCGCTTCAAAATGCTGTTTATGGGTATCCCAACCGCCATAATTTATAGTTACATACGGTACACCGCTTTCGACTAATCGCCGCGCCGCCAGGCATGACTGGCCGAATTTATTTCGTCCGTATTTGTCGCGCATTTCATCAGTTTCCTGGGTCAGGTCAAATACTTTCCGGGCATCTCCCAAAATTAAATCGTAGGCTTTATCTTCGCATTTTTTTGCGGTAATAAAATCAGTATTATCAGGAATTGCTATGCCCAGGGTATCTAAATGATGCATCAATTCACGTCGGTCCTGTTGTCTTTTATCGGTGATGTCGGCGGCAATAATTCCCTCAACTGCAAAGGGGGTTCTGCTGGGGTCGCCGCCGGTGATGAATGGTTTATATTTCGGACCTAAAAAGCCTTCTTCTGCAAATCGTCCCTGTCCCTCGGTAAGTACGATATATGGCGGAACCTGACCGGTGTAACCGTGGTCGTAACCCTTAAAGCAGGATACTATCGCGCCGGCAGATGGGTAAACCAGTCCGACACCCGGTTCATGTCCGGTCTGCATCATGTATGCCGCCGTTTCATGCGAGCCAGAACCATGGGTCATACTGCGAATGATTGAATACTTATCCGCCTGCTGCGCCAATAACGGCAGCAGTTCGCTGATTTTAATCCCTTCCACATTAGTCTGAATCGGAGTTTTCAGCGGACCGGCATAATCGTAACCGGCGTCAGGTTTGGGGTCGAATGTGTCAAGATGAGACGGACCACCCCACATCCATATTTGGATGACAGCTTTTGCGTTAGGCTTTTTCACCGGTGTTTCAACTGCTGGTGCCGGTGCCTGCGGCATTGCACTGATAAATGCTGTCATCAGCATTGCGATAATTGGATATTTAATTAATGATATAATTTTCATGTTTTTTCCTTTTAAATAATTAACATGGATAGGCAGGATGGGCAGGATAAATTTTAATCATGTTAATCATGTCAAAAAATATAATGCATTATCAATGCTTATACAAAAACTCTTTACTGTTTATTAATGCCCATGCCAGGTCGCTTTGTGCTTGCCGGGTTTGTAAACCCGGGGTCTGGAAATATTTCTCTGCTGTTGCCATTTCGGCAGGGGTAGGGTAACGTGACAGCAACGGCAGGTAAGTCCACCGAATTAACGCTTGTTTGTTCCCTTTGGCGAGAGAATTAACGGTCAGCAAACGGGGAGAATTATCGATTCTGCGTTGAATATCAGACGAGTTCAGCAGGTATAATGCCTGGTCTTCGGTAGGATGATTATCGCGTTCGGATTCCAGGCCGGTATCCCGTGAAGTTCGTCCGAACTTCATCAGGAAGGTGCTGGTAATGCTACCGTCAGCCAGTGCGATGGTATGATTTTCTTTCGGAATATAAGTAAATGGTTCGGGGATTGCGCTGGAATAGCTTTCGCCATTGCCGCCAATCCAACATAACGCATCTATCAGCACCTCGGCATCTAATCGGCGCACGGTGTAATGGGCAAACATGACATTTGCGTCGGCAGTGTCAGCGTGGGGAATAGATGATTGCTGATAGGTTTTTGAGTTTAATATCAAGCGGTATATTTGCCGGATGTCATACTTTGACTTAATAAATTCTGCTTCAATTGCCGCCAGAGTTTCCGGACTTGCCGGTGGGTTGTCTGTTCGTATATCGTCAGTCTCGTGGATAATTCCGTGCCCCATTGTCCATGTCCATACCCGGTTGGCGATATTGCGGGCAAACCATTTATTGCCGGGGGCAAGCAACCAGTTGGTGAATATAATTCGCGGGTCGCTATCGGCAATTATTGATGCATCAGTACCATCCGGGAACTTCGTTTTTAATGCGCTGTTATCCGCCGGGTTCAGGTATACCATCTCTTCTTTCCATTCACCGGTTTTTTTATACGCAACCCGGGTGAAGAATACCGTCATATCTTTTTGCTGCTGGTCTGGCCATTTTTCATAACGTGTTCCCATGAAATTAAGCGCGACTGTCTTTGCAATAGTCGCCGGGTCTTTGCTGGGCAACGCACGGTAAAAATTCACCGGTGGGACACGAAAATTGCTGCCGCTGCTGGTGAGCATTTCACGGACGAACTGGTCATACGGCATATTTTTCTGCACCGCGTCGCGTATCCAGTGGTGGTATGCCTGTACCGCGTTTGGCCACAGGTTAATGGGGAACTCCGACTTTACCCGCAACAAATCACACCACCGCAACGCCGAATAATCCGCAAACTCATCGCGGTTGAAAAGTGATTCAATCAGCAATGCGCGTTTGTCGGGACGGGTATCCTTGAGAAAACCATCGACTTCCTTGAAATTGGGCAGCGTTCCTATCATGTCCAGGTATACCCGGCGAATGAATACTTCATCGCTGCAGGAATTACGCATTTTCACCCCGGACTTCGCCAGTGTCGCTTCTACCTTGGTATCGATAATATTTCCGGCAGTAGCCCATTTATCGGTCTCATAAGGTTTTATCACCGCCGGGTCTTGTGACATCAACGTGGTGACGCAGGTTAGCATTAAAGTTATTATCAGCAAAACAAATCTATACATCAACAATCCTTCCTCGTTCCAGGGTTGCGGTAGAGAATTATTCCACAAAACCCCAAACGAAACAGCGGGTTATCATGATTTATTATACCTTATTTTGGGTGGAATAGTTGCAGGGGCTTGGGGAATTACGAATTATGAAATTAACATCGATGGGAAGGATATGTTGCTTCGCAAAAAATGGTTTAGATAATAATGGTTAAAATGTGCAGAATACAATGGGAGGGAAGTACTCAACTTCCCCGCTGAACCGTGATAATGATGTAAACAAGCGTAGCAGCGACAGTTTTTTTGGTGGTGTTGTGATTTGCTAACCTTGTTTTGTCGTTTTAACCGGTTTTTCCTTATAATACAGACGCTGTCGGGGAAGTTCGATGCAACTTCCCTCCCTGAAAAGTATGCTTAGAACATCATGACTTTGCTTGTTCGGAATTAGTTACTAATAATCCAAAAATCCCAAAAAATCCTCTCAATCCGTGGTTCAGACAAATAAACACCAACATTCATTGACACCCCCGCAAGATACATATAATATTTCATTAGAGGATTTTTATCTGAACTGTTATTAAAGGAAACTTTATTTTATGAACAAAGTAATGTTGTTTGTCTTTTTACTAATATGCTCTTTTGGATATGCTGTGTTGGCAGTCGATGAACCGGCTACCGCACCGGCTACTGTTCCATTGCCCACTACAAAAGTTAACCCAAAAGACGGCGCGGAGATGATACTTATTCCCGCCAGTGATTTCCTGATGGGCAGTACGGATGCTGATAAAAATGCTTTTAATGATGAAAAACCGCAACGTATTGTTTATCTCGATGCCTACTATATATATAAAACCGAGGTGACGGTAGCGCAGTATCGTAAATTTTGTATAACGACAAATAGAAAGATGCCGTTGGAACCTTCATGGAAATGGAAAGAAACTCATCCGATTGTAAATGTGACATGGTTTGATGCGACGGCTTACGCGACATGGGCAGGAGCATCATTGCCAACCGAAGCACAATGGGAAAAGGCCTCTCGAGGAACAGAAGGTAATATCTATCCATGGGGAAATGATTGGGATAAGACTAAATGTGCGAACTCTAAAAATTCCGGTGAAAGTAATACTACATGGGG
>JBIJDE010000345.1:0-5466 GCA_044344305.1 Armatimonadota bacterium | reverse complement strand
TCTGGTTTCCCGCGCTGATGGTTTTATTAATATTAGGTGCAACTGGAACTTTTTTTGGAACTACTTTTTCTGGCTTTGGAATAGTTTTTTTAATAATTGGTGCTGCTGTCGCTTGTTTTGCATCAAATAATTTTTGTTGTAAATCGTCAGTTGGTTTTAATGCGAATGCTTTTTCAAAAGCGATGATAGCCTGGACAGCGTTGCCACTTTCAAAATACGCCTCACCAATTTGTTCGTAAATCGAAGCATGATCGGTAATACCTTCTTCCTCGAGTAAACCCAGATACAACGCAATGGCTTTATTGTACATTTGCATTTCACGCATGCGATGAGCTTGTTTCAGACGTGCTTCTACCGTAATGGAAGCAGTAATAGCTACTGTTCCACATTTTGGACAACTGGCTATTTCTTTATTGAGTGGAGTATCGCATTTAATACAATTCATGGTAATTGACACCTCGACATTACATAATACAAATTATATAATTAAGTATAGCAATGGGTGTGATTATTGTAAAGTAAATATTTTATTTAGTCAAAATAATCTCGACAAATATTGATGATATCTCATAATGGCAACCTTAATCCAACATGTTTCCGACCCCAGTGTCGAACGTGTACATATCACCCGCCTTTTTTGTGTGACCCCTTTGGGGTCGATATTTTTCGGATTTAAATTCTATAGACGTGAGACCCCTAACGGGGTCATACCTACATCTTTTATCGCCAATTATTCATCATTCATCATCCATCATATTTGTAATAAGATGTTATTTTTTCGATAATCCAAATCCAATATCCCTCGACCCCGTTAGGGGTCTCACGTCTGTAGAATTTGCAACATATAAAAATTCCGACCCCGTAGGGCGTCGAACATGCGAATTTTAGATGCAAATATTTCCATTTATTATTCAATTATTTCATTATTTTCTCTATCTACCTATTGTAATGTATAATCATTAGTTATAAACTAATTAAAAATGTTTTCTTATACGATAATGGAGACTCTAAATGAAAATAGACGTTAATCGAATGCATGGTTTCACCCTTATTGAACTTCTTGTCGTCATAGCCATAATATCCGTCCTTGCCGCCATCCTGTTTCCAGTCTTTTCCAAGGCGCGGGAGAAAGCGCGGCAGGCTACCTGTACCAGCAACCAGCGGCAACTGGCGGCGGAGTGCCAGATGTATGCGCAGGACCATGAGGAAACTTTGCCGGTAGCATTACCGGCGAGTGCGGATTATAGATGCCCGACTGCTGCAAAAATCCTGTTTGTCACTTACAATTATAACATCGATTTATCTGGGGCTTCCCTGGGTGATGTAACAATTGATCCATCTACTACCTTTGTGACAGCTGATGGAACTAAAGATATGATTGAATTGCGGCATAATTTAAAATTAATTGCCAGCTTTTTAGATGGTCATGTAGCGATTTTGACGGAATTATTTGCGGGTCTTGGCGCAGAAAAAGTTAACCCTATAGATAAGGCAGTGATGAAAAGAGTGCCATGGATGCCGTTGGTACCAGGCGGTACTTTCACCATGGGGTCGCCTTATAATGCTAGTTGTGGTACTCCTCCAACTCAGGAAGTTACATTATCCGCCTACTGGATATATAAATATGAGGTTACGGTTGAGCAATACCTTGATTTTTGTTCAGCAACTTCGCACGCATTGCCAACATTCCCGACTGGATATAGCTGGGCTGGAAAGACCAGTTGGAGTGATCCGACATTGCAAAAACATCCGATTGTTAATTTAAGTTGGACGGACTGCAAAGCGTATGCCGACTGGGCGAGGGTAAGTTTGCCGACAGAGGCACAATGGGAATATGCTGCACGCGGTCCACAGGGTGATAATTATCCATGGGGTGGTTCAGCGACAGTTACTGATTCCATAAATGGTTGGGATCAAACTAAATGTGTAAATACTACTAATTCTTTAGATGTTGGAAAATCTACTTGGCCTGTTGGAAGTTTTCCAACAGGAGAAAGTTGGTGTGGTGTACAGGATATGACTGGCAATGTGAGTGAATGGTGTTTGGACTGGTATGGTGCTAACTATTTATCAACACAAGTTACTAACCCAACTGGACCAGCATCAGGATCCGGTCGCATAATGCGGGGTGGTTCGTGGCTCGACATCAACTTCGGCAGCAACTATCGCAGCGCTTGTCGCAACAACGGTGCCCCAATCATCTATTATAACTACGTCGGGTTTCGTTGCTCCTCTCCAGTACCATGATATTTTTGTCTGAACCATGATTTTGGGGATTTTGGGATTACAGGATTTTTATTTTATCTAATAATCTTTAAATCAAGATAATAGTGGTTTAGACTTAATTTGATATTTGATGATGTAATCGCAAACAACTTTGAAAAAGGATGAAAAAATGAAAAATAGAATAATTAATGAACATGGTTATACTCAATTAAAAGGTTTCACCTTGATCGAGTTACTTGTTGTCATAGCCATAATATCCGTCCTCGCCGCCATCCTGTTCCCGGTCTTTTCCCGGGCGCGAGAGAAGGCGCGACAGGCTACCTGTACCAGCAACCAGCGGCAACTGGCGGCTGAGTGCCAGATGTATGCGCAGGACCATGAGGAAACCTTGCCTGCGAGTGTGACGGTGTGGCAGGATATGAAATCGGATGCTAGTACTTTGAAATGCCCAACTGCGGCAAAAAGCCTGTCTATTACCTATATTTATAACATCGATTTATCCGGGGCTTCCCTGGGTGATGCCACAATTATACCAGATCCATCTACTACTTATGTGACTGCAGATGGAAATAAAGATATGTTGGAATTGCGGCATAACCTGAAATTAATAGTCAGCTTTTTAGATGGTCATGTATCGTGTTTAGCTGAATTAATATCTGGTCTTGGTGCAGAAAAGATTAACCCTATTGATGGTGCTATCATGAAAAAAGTACCATGGATGCCGTTAGTTCCAGGTGGTACTTTCACCATGGGATCACCTTATAGTATTAGTTCTGGAACTCCACCAACTCAGGAAGTTACTTTGTCAGGTTATTGGATATATAAATACGAGGTTACGGTAGAGCAATATCTTGAGTTTTGTTCGGCAACGTCCCACGGTTTACCGTCATTCCCGACAGGCTATAGTTGGACTGGTAAATCTGGCTGGAGTGACCCGACATTGCAACAACATCCGATTGTTCTCGTAACTTGGGCTGATTGCAAGGCGTATGCTGACTGGGTGGGAGCAAGTTTACCCACTGAGGCGCAGTGGGAATATGCCGCTCGTGGTCCACAGGAAGATAATTACCCGTGGGGTGGAACGGCGACTGCAATTAATCGCACTAACGGTTGGGATCAGACTAAATGTGCGAATGCATATAATTCTCAACAAGTTGGAAAATCTACTTGGCCAGTGGGCAGTTTTACTGCTGGTGCAAGCTGGTGTGGTGCACAGGATATGGCAGGTAATGCGATGGAGTGGTGCGCGGATTGGTTCGGTAATGATAGTTATTCATCGACACTAGTTATTAACCCAATTGGGCCATCGACCGGAATAGGTCACGTTATGAAAGGTGGTTCGTGGGATGACATTATTTACACCGGTCAGAGTGCATATCGCTATGGTAGTAGTCCCAGTTACGCGGCTAGTCCTTACTTAGGGTTTAGGTGTGTTATGTCTACAGAATAATTTATATTTTCAAATCCAAGAATAACCATGAATAACGAAGTTATAGATATATTAAAGTCGGTGATTCAGTTGCATGGGATAAGCGTAATTGCGGATGCCAGGCGATGTCGTACCTTGCTGTTGCACCATTGTGCCGGTGAATACGGGCATGAGGTGAATCTGCTTATTGTCGCACTTGAGGAAGGGGTGGCGGCTAACCTGAATCACCCACCGATTGGTTTTACCAATCCAAAGTTGCTTATCGCACACCTGATAGAAAAGATGATGACACAAAAGCAAATGGATAGAACAACGGCTGATTGGGTGGTACGGGCATGGTCGGATGCTTTATCTGGCAATGATACAGTCAAGAAAAAGAGCAATAAGAATTCCAGTAAACGAGTGTTATACATGATGCTGGTATTGATTATCATGATATTTATTTTAATATATTCTATATTAAATAGGGAAAGCAGCAAGGCGGAAGTTCCATATAAATACCATAAAGTAATGAAAAAAAATATTAAAGATGGCGCGAGTATGATGTATATTCCGGCAGGTGAGTTTATAATGGGAAGTAAAGATACGGACGAAACTGCCAGTGACGATGAGATACCACAGCATAAGGTGAAAATGGACGGGTTCTATATATACATGACAGAAGTCACGGTGGCGCAATACCGCATATTTTGCCAGGAAACCGGTCGGATTATGCCCCATGCGCCATCATGGGGATGGGTGGATACGCACCCGATGGTAAATGTAACATGGGATGACGCTAAAGCGTATTCAATATGGGCAGATGCGGCATTACCCACCGAGGCGCAGTGGGAGAAAGCAATTCGCGGTGTAGACGGTCGCTATTACCCCTGGGGGAATGAATGGGACGCCAGGAAATGTAACAATGTGACCAATGCAAACGGTAAAACCTCCCCCTCCGGCAGTTTCCTGGCGGGGGCAAGCCCATACGGAGTGATGGACATGGCGGGCAATGTACGGGAATGGTGCGCGGATTGGTATAGTGCGGATTATTACAACACAGTGCCGGTGAATAACCCGACCGGTCCGCCAACGGGAGTAAAACGGGTATTGCGCGGCGGTAGTTGGTTTAGTAGTGACCCCGGCGATTTCCGAACCGCATCCCGCTTCTTTGGCCCACCAACTTTCAAATTAGAATTCGTCGGTTTCCGCTGTGCGGTGTGGTCGTCAGAGCCGTGAATTTGCTATAGTAATGCATTTTTTTTTGTAGGAATAAAAAGGACTGTGTAAATGTATCGTTTGTTAAAAAATGAAGAATTAACTTATTCAAAAGGATTTACCTTAATTGAATTACTTGTCGTAATTTCAATTATTGCTGTCCTTGCTGCTATTCTTTTTCCGGTATTTTCACGAGCGCGGGAGAAGGCACGGCAGACTACCTGTATCAGCAATCAGCGGCAACTTGCGGCAGAATGTCAGATGTATGCGCAGGATCATGAAGAATGTTTGCCACCAGCTGATTCGGTGTGGCAGGCAGTCAAAGTTGATAAAGGTGTACTTATATGTCCTACTGCAAAAATAAATATAAGTTACATTTATAATATTGAAGTTAGTGATGCATCATTAGGTGATGCCACGTTAATTCCAGACCCTACTACTACTTGGCTGACAGCAGATGGAATAACAGATATGGTAGAATTGCGACATAGTGGAAAAGCTATTTATAGTTATGTTGATGGTCATGCAGCTGGGGGAGTCGTTTCAAACAGAATTATTCAAAATGGTCATATTTTATTCATGACGGTCTCATCTCCTAATAACCTTTGCATAAT
>JBIJDE010000343.1:0-5485 GCA_044344305.1 Armatimonadota bacterium | reverse complement strand
TGGCATACAACGACGTCCTGTATTTGAATTTACAGTCGAAGATGATGCAAATCCTGGAGTGTCAAATCCTAATTCGAATAGTGTGTCTGTTCCACCCACATTAGATTATGTTATATACCTTCGACAAACAGGACAAGAATGCTGGTTGAATAATGCGGTAAACTGGCAATATATTTGGTTTTCGGATATGATAACGAATTATCCAATTAACAGAGAAGGAAGATTTAGGGTTGTTTGGAATGGATCTTTGGAAACAAAATACAATAATAACGAGCAACAAATAAATGCTAATGGCGATGAAGCTGAAGCTGATGCCTGTAATTATGGGACATATACTTTCGATATTTTGGCATGGAAAGGAATGTATTCAGCAAATAATACTTATAACGATTGCGCTGGGATGAAATGGCCTTACCGATTAACTGTGAATCAACACAGTGTATGGGTAAATGAAAATGCTGGCAGTAATGAACTACGGTGTAATTATATATTAAGCAGTGCGTATAGAATGAATGCCCAATCAATGCGGATGGTAGTTGTTGATGATCAATTGAATGAATATTCGACAACCGCTGGTAGTACTACACCATTTATCTATAATAATGGTACTGATAATGATGGAATACAATTATACTCAACAAATAATGGTGATCCGTTGATACTATGGCGAGTTGTATTTATAGGAACCGATGGATCACAAGAACGTCGAGACCATCGCGTTGTTAATACATTGGCTATGAATGCACAAAAGCCTGGTATGAATAATCCTGCATTAGTAGGGAAACTCAATAAATTTTCATTAGAATCATATAAAGAAGGTTCATATCCTGAGATATGGATGTATATTCCAACTTACGGAACAACGAATTTACATATTAAATGTGAAGATCCTGTTCAGCTAGTCTCCCCAATAAGAATGACAAAGGTATACAACGGATCAAATATTCTCTATTCTGGAAAACCAAAACACTATGTTACGATTGTTGATGCTAAACCTGGATGGTACGGAATACAAGTGAAAAATTATTCAACATTATCGATTAAAGAAATTTCTATTGAAATATCATTAGTTCAAGAAGGTAAACGAAAAAATAGACCTTGGAATGGAACGTATGGACCAGGTAAAGCACGTTCAGAAGATCTAATTCCTGGTTCGCGATTTCCATTTAGAAATCATTGGGCAGCGATAAGTAAAAACCCAGATCAGTATCTTTTAGATATGACGGAGAAGGGTATTGTATACCCATTGTTTAAATATGATTTAGTTAATGAGGTATATAACGTGTCAGGTAGCGGTGAAAATATTATTATTTCTCAAGATTCGAAATCCTGTTTATATGATTGTGTTTGTGTACAACCACCATGTGGAAACCTTTGCAATAAAAAAAATCCTCTTCATGCTGGTTGTGGTCATTGCCATGATTATTCAGTAGCTTCATTATTTACAGATGAACCTCAACATGCTACTTTATATAAAAATGTACGTTTTGAAATTGATGATCAGAAGGCATTGCTTACAATGATTAATTGGAACTATACCACAGTAGACTGGTGGGGAGATATGGCTGAAGATGAAAAACAAGATAATACTCCTGAAGAGTTTTTTAATATATTGTCATATCATTATTATAGAAATAATAATGGTCCTCAAGATGATGTCGGTATTGTCGTCGATAATGGAATGATGTTTGCCCATTACAGTTACAATGTACCATTATATTATTACAAGTCGATATTTAGTCAAGGTAATAAAAACCAACTTACTAAAGTTGATGTAACAACAACATTAGTAATGTCTGATTACTTGCATGAAGTACCACAACCAGACAATGCACCACCATATAAGGAACAAAAAAAGGTTTTGGGATCTATATTATATTTTGACTCATTTGGTAATCCACTTGTTAAAAGTGGTAGATGGTATCATGGTGACACATTTAAACTTCCTAATATTTTCCATGTTGTACAATACATAAAACCAACTTCTACGACATTCGGAACATACGGTGTAAAACTAGATATAGTTAAAAAAATAATAAATGCTCAGACTGCACCATAATAAAAGGTAAACTTTATGAATATAACGACAAAAAAAATAATTATGTTTTACGGATTTATCATACTGATAGTTGCATTACTATCTTTCAGGTACATTAAATCGCATAAAACTGTACCTATTGAATTATCAAAAACTATTTTAATGCAACATCCTAATTGGAAAATTGGAGATTGGTTTGAAATATTATATGAATCTGATGATGGACACAATCGTCCTTTCAATTATATTCATAGGTATCAATTTGTTAAAAAGATCTCATTATTAGGTATAGAATGTATTGAAATGCACCATGTCCCGAATGGGATGTTGAGTATAATACATAGTAATACATTTGTTGAGTTTAAAGATTATAGAATTTATTACATTCAGACATCTGACATGAATTTGGCGGCAATAAGCTGGCCTGGAAGTGATCTATCTAATCAATCTAATGGCATTTTAGGTGTTGACACTTTTGGGTCACCTGTTGATGTAAGTGACTGTTTTCAAGTAGGCATGTTCCCAGTATTTCCTTTAACTTCAGGGATAACAAAACGAATTAATACGAAACTGCAGAGAGATCATCTGTTATTACCTAGTAATATAAGAATACATGATAGACATGGTGTTGCTACAGAGCAGATATGCGAAAAAAGTGATTTATTCGTAAATGGAAACAAAGTTAATGCTATTAAAATTAAAATCAGAAAAAGCATTTGTAAGTGGGTACCAAGCCAATTATGGTGGGCACAATGTCAAAACTCCTATATTATAAAAAGTGGGACAAATAAAGGACATAAAGTTACGTTTAGAGCATCTTTAATTGCAACATCAGCCGATGGTATTCTAAATTATCCATTACCAGATTTTGAATGATGTATAGAATCACGATTTCATATCTATGAAATTATTATTTTACCAAACAAGGAGAAGATAAAATGAAAATTATTGTAACTATCTGCTGTGTAGCATTGTTTTGTGTGAACATCAGTGCCCAACAGATATCACTAGACCATGTATTTCAAGAAAAGAAATACGAAGCTTATCTTTCCAATATTGCTGAAGCTGGAAAACAAACTGGTGTTTATATAACAACATCAGGAATTATTCCCAGTACAAAAGTTGCTATTGCGTTAGAAAAAACACATGGTTGGGATGATGTTAAATGGAAATCGCTTATAGCACAACTTTCTAACACACCAACAGGTCAGCAACAATTACTTGCTATAAAATATCTATTGCAAGGTGAAGCTAAAGGGCTTGAAACATTCTTTCAAGCAGGTAATCCAGACTTAAATACATGGAAATCACTGATATCTTTATTCCGCGAACATGATTTTGCCGTTGCTGCTGATATTGCCAGTGTACCGTTAATGGCCACATCAACTGCATTCAACTTGCCGGATCCAGAAAAGTTTCAAAATGGCATAGCAGCTTGGGCTAATATACCAGCTGCACAGCGAACTCTTATGTATCCGATTATCCTTCCCATGTTGCAAAAAAATCCTCAATTTACAAAAGCTGCATTCAATGCCGCGATGGCTGGATTTTTGCGTAGGGGAGCATCAAAATATACGGTAGCCAATCCTGTCGGGACACAAACTTATTCTGCTTCACCAAAAGAATATTTTGATATTGCCCTTAACATTGGCAGACAAACAGGATTATTGAATCATAGCATGGTCGATGAAATGATACAGTATGGAATGACAGATGAAGCAATAGTATTAATCCGTGAGTTGGCTGCAGCACAACCTGCTGATGTCGGTACTCAATTTAACACTTTTAGAGAACTTTGGAATTGTAATGATTTTTCAGGAGTGCTGACTTGCTTGCAGTCTGCGCAAAAAAACGTTGCAGAACCGCAAACACGTGAAATTCGCCAACAATATATTGAATATTTGAAATTGATTAAGATCCGTGAATATAAGGTACCAGGTGCGGTAGATATTACCACCTTTGAGCAAAATATCGATCTCTGTATGGCTGGAGACAGCCTGTTGGCACAGGATAAATTTCCCGAAGCAATGGCTAAGTATATCGAGGTTTTCAGTAATAAAAATCTTCCACTTGCACGTCGTCTTGATGCTTGGTATGGCTGGATAGATTGCGATCCTGATAATGCTTTAAAGGTTAGTGATAAAGTAATAAAAGAAATTGAAAAAACTGATATGCCACAACGTGCTTTATTCGCTGGTGCAACATCTCTTCAACTTTGCCGTGTTGCAGGACGAACAATGCCAAGACCGAACAAAACTATCTTACTTACCCGTGGTGCAGAAGTAGGAAAGGCTAAACGTTTCCATGAACCTAATAATCCTGCAAGTATTAAAGTGATAATTGCCAAATTATTAGATTCCCTTATTGATATAGCACCTGAAGAGATTTTAGTGAATAGTGCTTCACGTAATAATTTGTATCTTAGGTTAGATATTGCAGAAATTATGTCATTAGCGAATATGCCGGATAGAGCTATTGCAGCTCTTAAACATCCCGCAGTTAAAATAATTCAACCTCCTATCGGTGGATGGTGTGACCCGCTAGGTAAACCACTGAAGGATGCGAATGAACCGCGCACATATACATATCCTGCAAAAGGAGAAATTTATTATTCTTCAGAGAAATTATTGTCTATGTTGAATGAACATCCAGACGGAGCTCAAAACATTCCATATCTTGCCGGAAAATTTGCGTTAGAGGTAAGTAGTCAAATAAAAGATACTAAAAATGATTTTTATGTATTTCAACAAGGCCAAATCCTCCATAAGTATTTGGAAACAGCTGTTATAGCAGTTGATAAGACACAGCATCAACCGAAAGAACTTAATGAAATATTTGATGATTTTTCAAAAGCTTATCAAGAGACCCTAACGCAGAAGGAAGTAGCGCGTTCTTTCCAAACGGTACTCAGAATGGATTCAATATTATCACAAGCTCATAATCCGCAGACAAAAGCCAGACTGTGTGAACTTGTTATTACCGCGATTGAACAGTATGCTGCTGCTGAAAAAGACTCAAAGCAAGCACAAGCTGACATCAGTAAATTATTGACCCAAATTGACACGCGCAATGATGAAGGTACAAAACAAATGACAGGAAAACTTCGTGAGAAGTATATAATAAAGCAATGATTGTTAATTGTGAGGGATATCGAAGATCGGATATCCCTCCTTTCTTTAAAATGAATTACTCTACATAAGTGATTCTCATGGTTGAATTTATATTTTCTTTGTGAAATCAATCGATTCCATAACCATTTCTTTTTTGTTGTTTGTACCCTGTATCCCACCTTAATCTAATAATTGAATAATATCGATGCTTCTTATTATCATAAACACCAAATGGCTTGCCTTTTATCCCCGGGAATAATTCTTTCAACTTAATTGATAAATCAGATAATGCCGACCTGAGTTTGCCAGAAAATGCTGATTGCAGCAGTTGTCCGGC
>JBIJDE010000047.1:0-18150 GCA_044344305.1 Armatimonadota bacterium | reverse complement strand
AAAACTTTTGACGGGTTCATATTTGGTTCACCGGTGTATTACGCACATCCATCAGGAAGAATCCTGTCATTATTAGACAGGGCATTTTTTGCCGGAAGTTCTGCTTTTGCATATAAACCTGCAGGTGCGGTCGTTTCGGCAAGACGTGCCGGGACTACTGCCAGTTTCGATGTATTAAACAAGTATTTCTCAATCAACAATATGCCGATTGTATCAAGCCAGTATTGGAATAACGTTCACGGGTCAGCATCCGAAGACGTGCAAAAAGACCTGGAAGGATTGCAAACCATGAGAGTCCTTGGCAGAAATATGGCATGGCTTTTAAAATGTATAGAACTTGGAAAACAAAACGGATTGCTCAAGCCTGATGACGAAGTAAGAATGCGTACAAACTTTATAAAACAGTGATAGATAAAAGGTAATGTAAATATTGGAAATTATAAAGGGCTAATGCCTTAGTGTCATTACATATTTATTAATGCTTTTGTACAATCTTTGCATGAATAATTAAATTTACTAATCAATTAAATAAAAGCGTATAAGGTTCAACTATGAATTTGACTCCGTTTAGGAGTCAGATGTATATAGAAAAAGTTTCAAAATAGATATTACGACCCCAGAGTGGGTCGGATGTGTGGGTGGCAGTAACAATCTATTTGCAAATGAAAAATTGCTGGTAATTACATCCGACCCGCTCTGGGGTCGATTAGTTTTTGTTAGGTTCAATGCTATAAATATCTGACCCCATCCGGGGTCAAAGCAATATTGTATAAAATGTGTATGATGAAACTGAATATTTACATCTATTGTAAATTCATTGACAACTGAAAAAGATAGTAATAATATTATAAAAAATAAAAAGGATGATATTAATGAAACTTCTATGCCCATATTGTAAGGTATCAGGTGAAGCCCCTGACGAATTAACTGGTAAATCTATTAAATGTAAGTCGTGTGGTCGTGTTTTTAATTGTCAAAAAACACCAGATGATTCTTCTATATTAGACATTGATGATAGTAAAGAAGAAATAGGTGGGTTTTCATTATCAAAAGAACAACCTGCACTATTGACAGAACCTCTTTCGAAGAAAATTGAAGGAAATATGGAGTTTATTAATTGTCCAAAATGTAATAAATCTGTGAAAAAAAAAGAAACGGCAGTTGGAAAAACAATCATTTGTAATAATTGCGGTTATTCTGGAGTTAGTGTTGATCTAAATGAAAAAAATGATAGTAATGAAGATATTTCGCAAAAAGTTATTAGTGGTACAAGCAATTTAATAGGATGTGTACAATCAATTGGATGGTTTTTTGGTGTTGTATGTATTATTGGAGCTGTAATTTTATTTTATAATAACGATGGAAATGGTGCTTTAGGAGTTCCTGCTATAATTACTGGTGTCATTTTTATTGTTTCTGGATATTATTTGGGTGGTATAATTCGTTTGTTGCAAGAAATAATCCGTTCGATAAATAGAATAAAAAAATAAGGTAAATAACGGAAAAGGAGAAAAAATGAGAGATATATTATTTCGCGGTAAAAGAAAAGATAGTGGCGAGTGGGTTGAAGGTAGCCTGTTATACCGTGTAATTCTTTCGCCGACTCCAGAGATTAGTGATGAATGCACGATTTATTTTATTGTAGAGCAGGATTTTAATGGCTGCGAATATAATGTGTTGCCGGAATCCATCGGCCAGTATACCGGGTTGCAGGATATAAACGGCATTAAGATTTTTGAAGGTGATGTCGTAAAGTCAAATCATTTCCCGCCATCCGTTGTAAATTTTGTTGACGGCACGTTCTTATTCGGTGAAATAAGCAGCAAAGAAGTTGTTTCAACTTACCATGATAATCAATTGGAAGTTGTCGGGAATATTTTTAACAATTGATGATGAATAAATAGATTATGGTTTAATCAGCATCATTTGCTTTATGATGTCATCTATTAAGGTTGATAATTTATTTTTCTTTCCAGTAATGCTGAAGTTTTGCAACTCTTTTTCCGATTTCCACATTTTAATATTAATGTTAATTATTTCTTTGGCAATAGTGTATGTTCCCTGCAGTGATATTCCATCTGGTGCGGTATCAGCATCAATGAAAACCCATTTATCCCCATTATTTTGCAGGCTTTTTCGCAATAATTCGGTTAACTCCAACGGATCTCCAATGGAATCGATGTTCATTAGTACCGGGCGCAGCAACAATGGTTTGCTGATTTCGACAGGAATATTTCCCCTGTCATCAGCGGTTAACTGACCGATATCAAAACTATTTCCTTTTGGAGTGGCAATCATTGGTCGCTGCAATCCGCCAACTCCTACCGCCAGCAACGGCACCTGGTCAGCGGCATAATTAAATAGGGTGTTTACGTCAATGAATTGTCCTTCGCGTAATGCCGCGCCTTTCATACCTTGCAACAGGCTATATGTTAGCAGGCCTTGCCCATAACGGCTGGTTTCATAACTGCGTGCATTGGCGGCGCAACCCATAAGAATATGGAATCCTGTGCGGTCTTTTAACCGCTCTATAGCTCGTATCTGGTCACCGGATATGTCACGTTTTTCAATTAGTGTGCCTGCTGCAGCCCCGGCGGCGCAGGTATCAAGAATCATCACCTGTTTTAACGCGGGTATGCGTGTGCACCATTGACGCAATTCGTCGCTTGTAACTGCCGTTTTGCTACGCTGAACCGGGTCAGCGATATCACTTATATTTTTTGCGTCATTGGTTAGATAACAATAGGTATCATTGCCGCTTGGTAATGTGGCACCGTGTCCGGCAAGGTAAACTAAAAGGATGTCATCAGTATTTGTCTGATTTGCCATCGTTTTAAAAGCTTGTTGAATATTCGCTTTGGTAGGTAACAATGTGCTGCCGGTGATTAATTTGTTAATATGCACTTTTTCTGTACCAAATAGCCGTTTTGCCCCCAAAGTAATTGCTTTTGCCATCGATTCTGCATCTCTGGCTGCAAAACGAAGTTTTAGTTTATCACCAGCATAATCTGATATCCCGACTATTATAGCGTATAATTCTGGTTGGCGTTGCATTGCTGTGCCTGGTGCAAAGAAGGAAAATGCATTGCTTCGGCTGCTCAAGTTTCCGTCTGCATTGGTACTGATGACTTCTATCAGGTTCTCACGCCCACGTTGAAGAGTGGCGGATTCAGCCAGATTTACCAGGTATCTTGCGCTTTTTGCCGCCGGGTCAGGTTTGGCACCTCGCGCATCCGCCAGGAACTCTTTACCGTTTACCAGCACTTTGACCGTGCCGATACCTCCGCCGCGGTTAGTAAGTGTAATATCAAGTTTGGTGTCATCAGCCGAGGGTGGTATTATAGTCATAGTGGGGAATAGCTTTACATCAGTAATATCATCCACAGGACGCAACGGTTCATCATTATACCCAAGTACTTTAGCCAATAATGCCGGTTCATAATAGCGTTCTTTCAATTGACGCAAGGCTATTATTTCGTCACCAATCACCCAACGCAAGGTGTCAATATCCCCAGCATTGGAAGTGTCATAACGTCCTTGCGGATCAATGATTGCCCAATTTCCATCATCAAAAGTATATAACTGACACAATTTACGCCATGATTTCGCATCCCAGAGAACCACTGCACCGTCAGCATATCCAACTGCCAGCCAGCGGTTGTCGCGGCTGAAAGCGGCACAGATAATCTTTGCACTTCCTTGTAACAATGCAATTTGCGTACCGTTATGGGTATCAAGAATTTTCATTACCGGGGATGCCCCGTTGTCGCTGACGGCCGTCAAAAGATTATTACTACTTATAGCCCGCACTTTTCTGTTTTCCAGCGACCGCCATAATATCTCACCAGACTTTACATCAAGTGCGATAAGAGATTCACCCCTACGAAGTTCTATGAGAACAGTTTTGTCATCAGGAGTGAAAAATATCCGGGATTCAAAATATGGCGGATTCTGATATGACGGAATATTTTTTGTGTTTTTAAAAGGATTATTCTGGTCTATTTTATCGATCGAAAACTGCCATCGCCAATTTTGCTCTTTTACATTCCACATTGCTAATTCAAAGTCATTAAAATCATTTGATTTTTGTGATAGCAACAATATATCACCGCCATTGTTATTAAAAAATGATCTGAAATAATTTTTAGGTACATTAAAAGCAGGAGTTGCGATGTTGTTAAAAGTGTCATGAACTATGGTTTTAATATCGCTATTATCTATCGACCTGGTTATATTCAGGTAAAATCGCATATCTCCAGATAAGTTAGTTTTGATTGCTTGGCCTTGGCCTTGGCCTAGGTCTGTGGATTTCCACGTTGATAGTACCTTACCTGTATTAATTGAATAAATTAATGTCGTTAAACTATTGGGTGAATTGCCATTATTTAAAAGGTCTCTGGTAGTAATACAGGCAAGGCTTCCATCATTACTGATTATGGGTGGTGTCATACTAAAAAAACGTGTTAATGACTTCTCGGTTCCTGATTGCACATCGCGAAATAATAATAATATATTTTGCCGCATCATTAATGTGCTTAAATCAGCACTTAATGCAAATAACATAGAGTTATTTTGATCAATGCTATCAGGCAATAGTTTAGCATTGCCGGCAGCTAAAGACCAGATATTTATCTGAGAAGATTGGTTTGCGGTCATCAGTTTATCGTTGTTGTTGAATGCAATCTTGTCGAAATTAACCATACGATAGCCAAAATTACAAAGTCTTGTACCAGTCTCTACATTTAACTTTTCCAATGCCCCGTTGCTGTATCCTGTCAGCAACGATTTTCCGTCAGGTGTATAGCGAAGACTGGTAATACTGCTACCAGTCAGCGGAAATGAAGCTTGCTGACCAGAAATATTCCATAAAATATCTCCTGACTTCGCGTCCACCATACTTATGATATTGCTATTATCAATCCAGATGACAAGCCGATTGCCATCTGGACTAAACTCGCAAAACGAATTTTGAATGTCATTACCGGACAATGAGTATTCTTTAATTTTTATATTTTTCTCTAAATCCCATAGATTTATAGTAGAACCGCAGATGTTATTCATCGCTGCACAACGGTTTCCGGTGGCATTTATACTGACTGGACTTTTTCTGTTTTTATAGTTGGAGTTGATAGATTTACTTCCATCTATTGGCTGAGATTGTAAATTTACTATTTCATTTCCGGTATGCAGGTCAGCTATTTTTAATCGGCCATCTGTAAATATTGCTATTTTAGTAAAATCAGCATTTACGCTGTAGTATGAATTTTGTTGAATATCAATAGAACTGGTGTTTACCGGTGTAGGTGTCATGATGTTCGCCAATTGATAAGTTCTCATTGTGTTATTAGTTATCTCAATGTATTGTTTGTTTTTTGCATCCATTAATACTTTGGTATTCGGAATGTCCTTGATAACGGCATCTGTTTTTATGTCAAACAATATCATTCTGTAATCATAGAGATCTAAAGATAATGTCAACAAACTGCCATCAGGTGAGAATGATAAGGTTTGCCGTGTTGGCATGATGTTCAATCCTAATGGTCTTGATTGTGGTATTTTAATTTTTCTAATAATTTTGCCAGATTTGATATCCCACAGAATAACATTACTGCCGGATACAGTGGCAACCATGCGTCCATCAGGAGTAAAAACAGCGTTGGTATAAATAGAACTGTTAATGGTATCGCGTGCGAACTCCGTTTGTTTCTCACCGGATGCAACATTCCAAATGATGACTTTGCCGTCTACATCTGTTGATAATGCTTTAATGCCGTCATTGCTTATTTGTATGTCTGTTAAAGCACTGGTGTGGCATGATTGCGGCATTAACATTACATTTTTTTCTTCGGTAAGCACTGGTGCATGCCAATATAAGATTTCTCCTTTAGTCTGCATCGAATCATCCGCGATTGAAGTGATTATTTGCACGGTATTTATCTCACCGGGAAGGAAAGAACCGTTCATAGCCATATCAACCGTGTCTATTGCGTCTTGTCCGCTGTTGTCTGGAGTTTCTTCGCGCAGTAGATTTGCCATAGTGTTTCCATTTAGTATTACCCTTGTTGCACCTATTCCACTACCTCGATTGCTAAGTCGTATAACAAGTACAGTATTCTGTCCATCAGGAAGTTTCACATCTACCTTGGGTGGCAGTATATTGGCTTTAATGTTTTCACCACCGCCGGGCTTTGCATCGTTTGCAATGATTTTATTTAGCAATCCTTTTGTGAAATAATGTTGACGAAGCTGTTTTATGCTGACTGATTTTCCGTCTATCACTCCGCAAAGACTGTCTAAGATATCTGGATTTGATGTTTCGAAATTATTTTGTGGGTCATATATAGCCCAGTTACCATCCTGGTCATCAAATAATGTCCCTAACAGTTCCCAATTATTTTCATTAAACAATCTGACTATTCCGCAACTGTAAGTGATTACAATGACTTTTTGCTGAGGGAAATGGTGAATCCCGGTGGTTTCACCATAAAGCCCAATATCATGACTGGTGATAGCTTTTGTTTTAAGATCGCAGCAAATAGCGATTCCATTTTTAAATGTCAATATTAACTGCCTGCTGTCAGCGGTAAATGTAAATGATGATATTATTTGGTCTGGCAGTGATATTCGAAAGTATTCATCTGGTGAATCTGATTTCCAAATAATCGCGGTTTGTCTTTTTGTATTCATGCCGGCAATATATGAGCCATTCGGTGAAAATATAGTATGTTCTATCACCTCAATATCGGCTGGTACGTTATATTTTCTTGTCACCTGTCGAGTTGCGATGTCAAAAAGATGAAGAGAGCTTTTGTTAATGTCGGGTAACAGCAACGACTTGGAGTCTGGAGAGAATGCCGCCGGGGTGGGACAATAGACCTTATCATCCAGTTTATACACATTACCCCCTATTTCAGTTTGAGAAATTTGCAATCCATTGCCATCTGTAGAAAAACAGTATTGGTATTTAAAATCTGGAGAAGAAATTTTTGATGCATTTTCTTGTTGTAAAATTACCATCAAGATGTTTTTTGGAATAGTCCATAAATCGTTTGCATCTATACTATTTGTAATTGGATCAATATTGTTGTTTGATGTTATTAGACTCACAGGAGAGTTTATTAGTGGCTTTACCTGTTGTATGCACTTTCCGGTTTTAAAGTTCCAGATAGAGTTTCCGTTTTCGTTATGACGCAAAAAAAGATATGATTTTTGAACATCAGCATAGCTGCATCTTATTTTAGCAGTGTCTCCGGTTTTTAGTATAGTTGTGGTATCATTCAACAGATTTAATATAGATATACAATACGGATTGCGTGAACCAGTGCCTATATTCTGAATGATTGATACCGTCGCTATTTCTTCTCCGTCTGATGATAATGTGGCAGCATTTGTATTTGCAATATTAAGTTTTTTTATCATTTCTCCAGTATCAGTATTAATTATAAAAGCTGTATTTACAGATGCATTAATAATAAATTTTCCGTCGGGAGAAATTTGAATATTTCCTGACATCGGTCTTATTTCTTTTACTTCATAATTAGTATCGGCATTTTTGATAACAATAAGTTTTCCTGTTGGGGCATTCATATTGTCGCTATTTTCGCATACTGCCAATGTATCTGTGGCGGTAGCCAGGCTGGCAGATACGCATGAAGTAAACTGACGAGTAAGGATACTGGTTGATGACTTTCCGGTTAGTGCGTCGATATTCATCATTGTCCATCCACGCACATTAGTCTGAAACCTACCGTTTACTATTGGAGATACACCAATTAACTGACTTCCTTCCCGCATCTGTTCGGTATCTCTATATTTCTCCCAGAGGCGATATTTAAAAGGTACTGATTTATTTATGGCAATAACCATTCGGTTATCATTTGATATTCCAACTGTTTCATTTTCTTTACCATATTTTGCTATTGTATTTGTGTCTGCTTCTTTCCAATCATATCTGGTTATAATATTTTTTATCAGGCATATTTTATTTGACATCATTTTTAGCTGTGTATTTTTAAAAGATGAAGGACCGAACCCTCCAGTAATTGTCCACAACTTTGTTCCATCAGCAATTTTATACATAATTACATTGGTATCTAAAATTATCAACAGGTTATTGCCGTCGGGTGTGAAACAAATACTGCGGGCTGGTTGATTCAGATTGATACATCCGATTTTCTTGCCGGCGTTTATATCATAGATCGTCACACTGTAAGGATTAATGGTAATAATAGCCACTTTGCTGTCGTCATTTGAAAAGCATGCTGGGATGGTTGCAATGTATTGTGGAGATAAAACCAAATTTGTGTATATAGTTCGCATTATACTGCCAGACGTAGCATCAATAACCTGTACTGTTCCATCTTGCGCAACAGTAAGCAACTTTTTCTTGTCAGCAGAATAATTTATTATAGATACACCATTTTTTAGTTGCGGTTCAAGTCGCATATCCTGGGTAATCGCAATATCAGCCAATATATGTAGGTGCAAAATAAAAATTATCAAGACAAATAGAATTTTCAGAATTATTAACTTCATTTATTTTCCTGTGTTGCAATAATATGTTTCAGGTAGTTTCCATTTATGAGAACTTCGTATTCATTATAAACTAAGTAATGCGCAAGTGCAATAAATGCACGTGCAATAAAATAATTGAAAGTTTATACAGTTACTCATTCTGAAAACAACCATTGAAGATAGACTGAAAAATGAGAAAATAAGGAATAATGACTAAATAGATTGACAAAAGATAATATGGTAAATATGGTAAATAATATTAATAAAAGCGGTCTATGCAGAGGATGTATTTTATGATTTTTTCATTTAAGTTTCGGTTGTTTTTAGTATTTATCTGTTTCTTTACTGCCATTTTGGTAGGGTGTAGCGATAGTGATATTGATATTGAAGGCCCACTTGTCATATCAAAAACTATTGGTACTGCAGGTGGCAATTTTCAAAATATTGCAGTTACTGGTGGTAATATGACTGTTGATATTCCTGCCGGTGCTTTAGCCGTAGATACTAATATTACTGTAACTCCTTTATCAGTTGCTGATTACCCCGCACCAGTGCCTGCAAGCAAAGTTTATGTTGGTGTAACTTTTGCTCCTACCGGTACAATCTTTGCTGCTGGAAAACCAGCTGTAGTAACTTTTCCATTAGCTACCGCTAAGACTGCTGGTTTGAAATTATCTGTATTATTATGGAATCCAATGACATTGAAATGGGATATTGATGGTGAGGCTACTGTTAATGCAGATGGAATGTCAGCATCCGCAAATATAACTCATTTCAGCACTTATGTATTGGTTGATTCAAGTGGAACATTATTGGATACAAATAGTTTCATGTTGGGTTCTGGCAAAATATATACTCCATCACCATATCTACCAGATATAAAATTTAACGGAAGTGCGGCAAATAACAGTGCTTCTTTGTTATTTAATTGCCCAATCCAAAAAGTATCATCTTCATATAATACTCTGACGCAAGCACCTTCAGGAACATATACATCAAATCAAACTTATTCTGTTGGCTCTGAAACATTACCATTAGCTGTAGGCAATGTATTTGTCGGTAGCGCGAAGAAATATGGTGTAAATCCACTTGCACCGCCAACAACATTTTATTTCAAATTTCGAATAATTGCTATTTCATATCCAAATGAGACTGCAACAATGATATTTGAATACGAGACAATAATGAATCCTTTGAATGTTAACCCAGGATAAAAGTTAGTTTTATTCAGAAATTAGTAACATTTTTTTATTAACACGGATGGGTAGGGTGCAAAGGATAAGAATATCTTGTTCATCCTGCCCATCCGTTTTAATTTATTTATGTTGTTATTTAGATTCAAGTTGATAGAATTTATGCTTTTTTATATTGTGTTATCGTCTATTAATCATTATAATGTTTGTGTTTATGTTACGTGAATTACATATAGAAAATTTTGCATTAATTGATAATATGACGGTGGATTTCTCCGATGGGTTGAATATACTTACCGGTGAGACAGGTGCAGGTAAATCTATTGTCATTGATGCTATAAATGTATTGTTAGGAGACCGTGCCGGCACTGAGTTAGTACGCAGCGGAGCGGACCGCGCAATATTGCAGGCCGTTTTTGAAGTCGATAATTCTCCGATAGTATCAGAATTGGCAGAAATCGGTATTGAACCAGAAGATGGACTAATAATTATTTATCGCGAGGTTGCCCTGGAAGGTAGGAATATTGCACGAATCAATGGTCGTACTTGTCCGGTAAATATTCTTCGGCAAACAGGTGAACTACTTGTAGATTTACACGGCCAGCATGAACATCAATCGCTACTACATGAAGAAGCGCATATTGGCTTTTTAGATGCTGCTGGCGATGAATCATTATTTATATTAAAAGATACAATGGCAGACCTGGTCCGTCAACGTAATGCGCTGTTATCCGAAATTCGCGATTTAGCAACCGGTGAACGCGATCGCCAACGAGCGATTGACCTGCTGAACTATCAGATAGATGAAATTTCCAAAGCAAACCTGCAAGCTGGTGAAGATGATATTTTAATTGCAGAGAAGATGCGTCTTGCCAATGCGGAAAAACTTCACAGTGCAGCATCTGAAGTTTACAATATTTTGTATGAAGGCAATGACGGACGTTCCGCAATGGATATGCTGGGAGCGGCTCTTAGCAGTTTGTCTGGCGTGATTCGTTTCGATGCGGTATTGCAACCGGCATTAGATAATCTGGAATCTGCCATGGTTCAGGTGCAGGATGTATGTCACGAAGTGGGAGATTACTGCGAATCTGTGCAATTTGATCCTGATAAACTACAGGAAATTGATGACAGATTAGTGATGATTAACAATTTGCGCCGCAAATATGGCAATAGCGTTGAGGAGATACTGGCATTTTTTAATGAGAAAGTTGATGAGTTGGAAAAGATTATTCATCATGAAGAAAGAACGTCTGATGCACAGAAACGTCTGGGGCAGTTGGAATCAAAAGTTGTTAACGCCGCAGTTGCTTTATCAGATAAAAGACATGAGATAAGTAGCAAATTATCTAAAGATATCGAAGCAGAATTGGCTGAATTAGGTATGCCACATGCGAAGTTTGTAATTAATATTTCACGCGATATGAATGATGATGGTATAGATATTGATGGTGAAAAAGTAGCGGTGAGAAAAAACGGTATTGATAAAGTAGCGTTTATGATATCTGCGAATGTTGGTGAAGTGCCGCGTCCACTGGCAAAAATCGCATCTGGTGGTGAGATAAGCCGTATTATGCTGGCATTAAAATCAGTTGCACATCGGGGAACCGGAGTGCCAACGCTGATATTTGACGAGGTTGATAGCGGCATCGGTGGTCGCACAGCAGAAGTAGTTGGCATGAAATTGATGAAGGCTGCCCGTGCTGCGCAGATTATTTGTGTGACCCATCTTGCCCAGATAGCATTATATGGCGACAGGCATTTCAGTATCGAGAAGGCTGTAATTAATGATAGAACAGTCAGCACTATGCGCGCTATGAATGAGGAAGAACGTGTTAATGAGTTAGCGCGATTGCAGGCTGGTGGTAGAATAAGCGACGCGGTAATTACCCACATTCGCGACGCCATGAGTGATATAGCCAAACAAAAGGCTACAGTTTGAGAGCGAAAGAATATAGCAAGGTCTATAACGAAGATGGCATGATTATAAAAAATCACGGTGGCAAACTTCGCATTGGTCTGGTTTTCCCAAATTCTTATCGCGTTGGCATGGCAAACCTTGCGATTCATTCGTTATATCGCTGGTTTAATTCTAATCCAGAGATAGTATGCGAAAGATATTTCCTGCCTGATGTAATAACAAATAAAATTCCTCGAACTATTGAAACAAATGCTCCATTGGCGGATATGGATGTTATAGCTTTTACACTATCTTATGAATTAGACGCGTTAAATATTGTACGAATATTGCAAATGTGCGGAATCCCTCCGTTAGTTAATGATAGAACAAAAGGACCATTAATCATCGCTGGCGGTGCGGTAGCCGCATATAATCCACATCTGATATCGTCATTTTGTGATGCGGTATTAATGGGTGATGCAGAGCCGGTAATTGATGAGTTGATGAGTTGCTTGATTGATGGCAAAGATGTTTCAGAAATAACCGGCATGGTGAATACTGAAACAGTAATTGATTATAAAAACCGGCAGGTTGAGCATGATTTAGATCGATTGCAAGTATATTCCTCTGTTTATTGCGAGGATGCTGAATTTTCTGACATGGGTTTGATAGAGATAGGGCGTGGTTGCCCATATGGATGCCGTTTTTGTGTTGCCAGCCATTGTTTTCGTCCTGCGCGTTGGCGTTCATTTAATGCATTGATGCCGGCAATTAGTGAAATGAGTCAATATAAAAAGAAGATAGGACTGGTTGGAGCGTCAGTGACCGACCACCCACAGATTTTGCAGATATGTGAAAGATTATTATCAATGGGGTTATCTCCATCTCCGGCATCTATGCGCGCCGACGCCTTAACCATGGATTTATTGGAATTATTAGTTCGGGGTGGTACCCGCAGTATTACTCTTGCACCAGAGGCCGGGAATGAATCATTGCGTCGAAAAGCCGGGAAAACAGTAACTGATGACGCGTTAATAAGTGCCTGTATACGAGCAAAGCAAGCGGGAATAAACTCAGTGAAGATGTATTTCATCGTTGGCTTACCGGGTGAGAATGATGATGATATTAGGGATATTGCAACATTAACACAAAAAATAATGAAAGAAAGTGGAATGCGTCTATCTGCGGGATGCTCAATATTTATACCTAAACCTGGCACACCATGGGCAAATGAAAAGATGGTTTCAATTAGTGATGCAAAAAAGAAATTGAGTCTGTTAAAATCAGAAATTCACGGTGTAACATTAACAACAGAAAATCCGCGTGAAGCAGAAATGCAAGGAATATTAAGCAGTGGTGGCACGGAAATATCAAATAATATTATTAAAATAGCGAATGCAGGAAAAATTTCTATTGCTGAAATGCTGAATATTTTATCTGTGAATGAATAAATTAAAAATAAAATCTATTATCTTTAAACAAGCAATTTCATAAAATAAAATTCTTCTTTTTTTATCTACAGATAAGTTTATTCTGTGAAAATACCCTTTTGTATAGTTTTTTTCATAGAATTTTCATTTTTTTTATAAAATAAGCGTTTTTATTATCGACAAATAGAGGCATCAATACTATAATTTGAGTAGATTAAAAGGTAAAATTTTCTGTAAAGGAGAAATGTGATGAGTTTAGTGAAAATTTTGACTTCAGCATGTGTGTTATTAGCGATGCTGGTAATGGTCGGTTGCAGTGATAGTGGTGGTAGCACTACTGGCACGAAAATTAGCGGACTTGTCCGCGACATCAATGGTACAGCGATTGTCGGTGCGACTTTGAAAGCCGGCGGGGCAAGTACTGTATCAATTGCTGGTGGTGTATTCTCAATAGAGAATATTACCCCTGGTGCTTCTATTATTGTAGAAGCGAAAGGTCCTATTGGCGGGGCTACAACTTATTTGTCAACCCAGGATACCGTAAATTTGGTGAAAGGTCAGACAGTAGTTATTAACTTTACGCTGCAGGAAGTAGGGAATTTAGTTCCTGCTGTAAATGTAACAGTTCCTGCTGCTGTTAGTGATAACCGAACAGATCTATTAAGTGCTAAAGTAGATATTCCTGCTAATAGTTTAGTAACAAGCACCGGCACAGTAGTTACTACTGCGGATATTGCTGTTACTACAGTATTACCTAAAGATTCTAATTATACAGAAACTTTCCCTGGTTTATTTGTCGGTAATGGCGCACCGGGTACATCTGGTGACACTCAAATCGTCAGTTATGGTTATGTTGATGTAACAGCTACATCTGGTGGTAAAGAATTACAACTTGCTGCTACTAAAACAGCAGATATCTCATTCCCGATTGATCCTGCAAATGACCCTGGTGTCGGTGTAACACAAATAGAAATGTGGTATTTAGACGAAGCAACCGGTAAGTGGGTTTATGAAGGTATGGCACAAAGAATTAACAGTGTTCCACCTGTATACAAAGGAACTGTTTCTCACTTCTCACCGCATAATTTAGACCGTCCATTAACAACTCCTAAAGATGTAACTGTTACAGTAACTGATGGTGGAGTTCCAGTACCAGGTGCTATCGTCACCCTGAAATCGAATAATGCTGGTTCACCAGCATGGGAAGGACGCCAAACTACCGGTGCTGATGGAAAAACAAAATTTAATATGATTCCTGCCGGTTATCTTGCCGGAACAGCAACTCTTGGTGATCGTACCGGTAATGCAAACAATTGGGATTCAACAACAAATACTATGGATATCTCACTGCCGCCAGCACCAGGACCAGTTGAAGTAACTGTAGTTAATCAGAGTAATGTTGCTGTCAGCGGTGTTGATGTTTATTTAAATACTCATGGTCAGGCCGCACCTGCTGCAGCGACTAAACTTACCACCGGCAGTAATGGAAAGGTAACATTTTCGAATGTTTCAAGTGCGCATATAATGTTACAAGCAGTAAAAATCAGTACGGCTCAGACTAAAGATTATTATGGTGAATTAAAGCGTGCTATAACGATAACACTGCCGGATCCTCCAGCTAATTCGGTATTAGAAGTAACTGTTGTTGAACAGGATGGCACGACTCCTGTACCTAACGCTGTTGTTAATATTGGACTTATGTCTGAAGGTGCTGGAGGATTAAGTATAATAGCTTTACAAACAGCTACAACTAACGCAAATGGATTGGCAAGTTTTGCTAACGCTCCTGAAATTAATATGTCTGCAAGAACTGTTGTTGGTAATAAAGAGGGAAATACTTTTATAGATGCCTTGCCGACGCCACCGGCAGTAAAACGTACTGCAAAGATTGCATTATATAATTCGGGGGGCATTCCGGTAAATCGAAAAAAATAGAATAGTTGTATTATCGGGGTGGTTAACAAACTACCCCGATAATCTGCTATAATATTTTCATGATAACACGCGAACAAGAAATTGCAGAAAATATTCAGGATATTATGGATGAGATAAAATCAGCGGCAGAGATATGCAACCGCAATGTAGATTCTATAAAGCTGGTCGCGGTGACCAAAATTATGCCGGCAACGGATATTATTCATGCTATTAATGGTGGTTTAACCGCTATTGGTGAGAATTATATCCAGGAAGCGGAAAGCAAGTTCGCAGAGTTGGAGTTTCCTGATTATCCGGGAAAAGCTCCTGTAGAGCGACACTTTATAGGGCATTTACAGTCTAATAAAGTGAAGATGGCACTGAAATTATTTGATATAATTCAGACAGTCGATTCACTTGAGTTGGCAAAAAGGATAGACAGGATTGCCAGCGAGATGGGAATAATAGCAAAAGCGCTTGTGCAAATAAATATTTCGAAAGAAATATCAAAAAGTGGGATTTTTCCAGAAGATGTGGAAGGATTTTTTATTGAAGCGCAGAAATTGCATAATATGGAATTCAACGGTTTGATGATTATCGGCCGTTTTGAAGAAAATCCGGACGCATCGCGGAGTGAATTTGTTGCCTTGCGAAATATCCGGGATAACCTTGAAAAATCAAATATTTACACTCATCGCCTATCTCAGCTTTCGATGGGCATGAGCCATGATTTTCGCGTTGCCATTGAAGAAGGGTCTACTATTGTAAGAGTAGGCAGTCGAATATTTGGCGCGAGAAATACAAAATTGTCACAGTAATCATTTTAGCAACATTTACAGCATACATCAAAGCAAGGGGAGGAAGCACACGTGGCAGCAAATGCTTTCAGCAAATTCATCGGTTTTTTTGCCGATGGGCCGGAAGAGGAGACTGAAGAGGAAAAGAAAGAATATATGAACTCTTCAGCATCAACTCAACAATCAAATGCGACGACTACTAAAACTGGTGGTCCAACTCGCACTCCAACTACTATGGTATTAAACCCACCAAAGCCAGAAGTTACCACTATGGTGCGTCATCCGCGCACCCATGACGAATGTCGTGAAGTAGGTCGTGACCTTAAAAGCGGAAAATCTGTAGTGCTTGATTTATCAGCATTACATGATGCAGAAGCTCAAAAGTTCATTGACTTCGTCAGCGGCGTTGTTTTTGCATTAGATGGCGAATTATGCCCGGTACACGGCAGAGTTTACATTGCCGCCCCAAAGGGTATTAAAGTTGATAATAAAACGCAAAACAACGAGGCTACTGATGATCTTGGCGTGTTTAATGCATCAAAAACAAAAACCACTACCGGATCAGATGTATACTGGCAACAGCAGTAGTTAATTCCCTATGGTTTTATTGAATATTTAAGCCACGGCATATTAAAAAAGTTGCCGTGGCAATTCCTGTCAAATACGGGGTGAAGAAAATGACATTATGTACTGATTTTAAGCTGGCAATAATTGGATCCGGAAAAATGGGTGAAGCCATGGCGTCCGGGATATTGAGAGCAGGATTAATTACTCCTCAGAATCTAACCATGACTGATGTTGATACAGCACGTGGAGCAAAGTTGTCAGCAGAATTGGGCATTGTATTCACCACTGATAATATATCTGCTGTTAGAAATGCTGATGCTGTAATTCTTGCTGTTAAGCCACAGTATATCTATTCTGTGTGTCAGCAGATATCAAAATCTTTACAAAAGAAATGTATTGTAATCAGTATTGCTGCCGGTATTAAAATGCGGCAGATTAGTGATGTACTTGAATGTGAAGATGTTAAATTAGTACGCACTATGCCAAATACACCTTGTCTGGTAGGCGCGGGTGCCATAGCGATGGCATTCTCCTTATCTATTACTTCAGAAGATAAAAATGTTGTTAACACCCTGCTTACGCCTCTGGGTTTGACAGCAGAGTTGCCGGAAGATAAATTGGATGCAATTACCGGGTTGAGTGGCAGTGGTCCTGCTTATGTTGCTATCCTGATAGAAGCGTTGGCAGATGGCGGTGTTTTGATGGGATTACCCAGGCAAATAGCTTTGCAATTCGCTGCTCAGACTGTATACGGTACCGCAAAACTAATAATAGATTCTGGTGAACATCCTGCTGTTGTTAAGGATGCTGTCTGTTCTCCAGGCGGTACAACTATTGAAGCTGTAGCGGCTTTAGAAGAAAATGGCTTCAGGTCTGCTGCAATATCCGCTGTCCGGGCGGCGACTAATCGGGCAAAGGAATTAGGATGAAATTGTTGTTAGTTCAAATTTTAGATTTAGCATTTTATGCTGTAATGGCATTAGCTATATTTAGTACTGTTATGACATGGATTCCGTCGTTACGATGGACAGAAATAGGTAAGATTGTTTTCAAACTTACTGACCCTGTTTATACGCGGTTTAGAAAATTCTTTCCACCACTAATGATTAAACAGGGAGTTTCTATGGATTTTTCACCGATAGCTGCTTTTTTTTCTTGTTATCTGGTTTATGTAATATTGAGAAAAATTATTATTGTTATCATACCTTTTTAAGGGGGTAAAACATGTCTGAATTAACACCGAATGATATCGTAAATAAAGAATTTAAAAAGTCACTCAGCGGATATAATGTTCAGGAAGTTGATGACTTTATGCAGATTTGTTCTGATGCTTTGTTTCATGCGATTGAAGAAAAAAAACGCCAGCAGGCAGTTATTGATGATTTGCAAAAGCAAGTAGAAAATAATCGCCGCCAGGACGACTTTATAAAATCGGCATTGATTTTAGCTGAAAAAACTGCGGATGAAACGCGAATGTCTGCACGTAAAGATGCAGAATTGTTGCGCCGTGAAATAGAAATTGAGTTGCAACGGGAACGTACTGAATTAGCAACATTAAAACAGAAACAGAGTGCAATGTTGGCTGAGGTGCGTGCCGCGCTATATTCACAACTCGCTTTATTGGAATCCCAGGAGAAAAAATTTACACCACCAGAGAGTGTTGGTTGAATAGGCTTGTCAGTAAGTTTGCAATCAAATTCGAACAAAAAGTCATGATTTTATAAAGGTCACTTCGACAAGCGCAGTGACCGGTTGAAATTATGGTCACTGAGCTTGTTAAAGTGACCATAACTGAAAACTGAAAACTGAAAACTGAAAACTGAAAACTGAAAACT